>JAKAPD010000048.1 GCA_021812025.1 Microcaldota archaeon
TTCCGATCTGATGCGCATTTCGCTTGTAGTCGATTTTGTTTGGTGAAGAGAAAACTATTTAAAATCGTTCTTATAATTACTTAGTGAAAATGGCGACAGATCGGTGTATTAGATGAGCATTCTGAACAAACTTGGAGGTGTTCTGGGAACATCAAAGGAACTCAACGTAGAAGAGTACATGAATTCGGATGAGATGGAAGATGTGGATGTGATGCATGAGCCTGCGGACTTTTATGTGAAGCCTGTGGCGTTGCAGTCTGAATCCGACATAGCACTCATAGAATCGGAGCTCCAGAAGAAGAACATAATCCTTCTGAATACGGCAGAGATGGCGAAGAGGCCGAACACGCTCAAGGGCATGATTGACACTTTGAAGACTTATGTTGACAAGCAAGGCGGCGACATAGCTAGGCTTGATGAGGAAAAGATACTCGTCACGCCTACAAGGGTTAAGATAATAAAGAGCAGGAAGCCGGCACAGAAGAAGTAAACTTGCTGCTCGCCTATTTCTTTTTGTTTTTTTTAGTTTCCTTTTCCTTGTATTTTCCTGACAATCCTACGGCGAGAGCACTCAGCTCCTTTCTAGTAGGGCTCGATCTGCTCACAATGTGCTTGAACGCCATGAGGACCGCTTTCTTGTCACGGATATCGCCCCTTTTTTCAATAGATTTCCAGAACAGTTTTACAATCCCGTCTATTGCGCCCTCATCCGCACGCATCTTGTCGATTTCGTGGCCGCCCTTAAATTCATTTTTTGTCAGCTCGTAAAGCATTATCGCAAGGGCATGGGATATATTCAGCACAGGGTAATCGTCAGATGTTGGTATGAACACATTGGCATCGCACATCTGGAGCTCCTCCTTCTTCAGGCCTGTGTCGTCCCTGCCTATCAGCAGGGCAATCCTCTTTTTCCCCTGCGTCATCCGCTTTAACGAGTCCGGATAGTAAACGTTGAAAAACGCCCTGTCACTCTTACGCCATAGGCCCGTAGTGCCCACAACCAGGTCGGCATCTTTGGACGCGCTCTCTATGCTGCTGTACACTCTGGCTGACTTAAGCAATGCGGCTGCATGCTTCGAGTACTTTATCGCCTCTTTCCCGTCATATTTGCATCTAGGGCTAACTATGTTCATCCTTTTTATCCCGAAGTTCATCAGCGTCCTCGCAGCGTAGCCAAGGTTAATCTGATACAGAGGCTCTACGAGTATAACTTTTATCTCCATATGCTCACGTGCTACCGCCAAGGAGCAGGAATGCTATTATGGTCAGTGCGTTCACGGCCGCATGGCCTATTATTGTGGAATAGAGAGAACTGCTCTTCTTGAATACATAACCGGCCAGCAAGCCGAATATGAGCGCGGCGGCGAACTCGGTTATTGAGAGATAGCCGATATGGAATATTGCGAATATGGGCGCGCTCAGGAGTATTCCAATCCTTGGCACGAGGAAGCCCCTGAAGAATATCTCCTCGTTTATCGGCGCGACAAATATTCCGAAAAGCAGGAAGTATATGGGTGCGCCCTGAAGCACCACGAAAGTGTTTGTCGGGAGCTGGACCCCTGTCACGCTCTCGAGGATTCCGGTGCCGATCTCGAGAATCAGCAACGCCACGAATAACAGCAGTCCCAGATACACTGCTGTTTTTGTGAGCCTGTCTTTGGTCAAGCCCAGGCCTTTTACTATGAAAGAGAATGTCTGTCCTCTGAAAGCCATGAGATACGAAAAAACCGCAAAGGGGAAAATGAGCGATAGTGTAATGGACGATTCGAAATTCGCAGATGACAATGATGTGTATCCCTTGGCGTAAAGCTCTATTGAGATAAACGTCAACAATATGAGCAGCAGCGTAACTGTATAGAAAAACAGCCTTACCGAAAGCCTTTCGCCGCGCTCTTTCCCCCGCGCAGCATTCCTCTTTGTTTTAGCAGCCCTCTTCCCAGCCAGAAGCACACCCGTTACTTCTTCGATTTGAATTCGGTATAACCGCATTTTCCGCAAGAGAGCCTGTCTGAATGCTCTGCCAACCGGCTTCCGCACTTCGGGCACTGCCTGCCGGGCTTGTACTCCTTCACTTCCTTTTTCTTCTTCTCCTTTGGTTTAGCGCCAGCTGTTTCTGCCATTCAATCACTTCGCCCCCTCGGCCTTTGCCTCCGCCTTCTCTTCTTTCTTTTCCAGGGCGGCGGCCTTTGCACCTTTCTTTTCAAGCCTTGTCAACAGGTATCTTTTCTCGAACTTCTTCAGCGCTTCCTGATTCGCATACGAATGGGCCATGCCATGGCACCGCTTCATTCCGAATGCCTGGTCGAGCTTCACGATTATGGTGTTGTCCGGCGAGAGATTCAGCTTCTTGCAAAGCTCCTGCTTTACCTCCTCTTTGCTCGGAGTCCTGTCATCTTGCACCGCATAGAACTCTATTTCTTTCCGCCCTATTATCTTGTTGTCGTTCTCGTTTGCTACCTTAAGATCCATCGAATCACTGCTTGAGCATCACTGCCATATTCTGGAAAGCGCCTTCCTCCCCATTGCCTCTATTATCTCTACTTCCTTGCCAGCTTCCAGCTTTCCCTGGAATTCTTCCGTAATGGCTATATCATATACCTCATATGTCTCGGAATCCATTATCTGTGCAGTGTTGTCCGATACGGAAACTACGGAGCCTTTCCTTTTCTTTATTATTGGCACCTCCACCTCGGCGGCTGTTGACTTTATAATCGACTTCTTCTGGCCGTCGAAGATGCCTATTGCCGTGAGCCTGGCTTTCGCTGCGCCGTGCTTCCCGGGTGCGCTGGTTTCTATATCGACCACCCTGCACGGGATGTCGTCTATTATGACATATCTGCCTATTCGTATGTCCTTCATGGACGCGAATTCATAGTCTCCTTCTTGCATGTTAACACTAAATCGGGATTGACATATTGGTTTAGTTCGTAAAGTTTATATATATTCATAGTCTGAGGTAGACTTATGGTCGACAAGCGTTTGCAGGACAGGCTCCTAAAGCTTGAGCGGATTGACCAGTCGATTAGGACCCCGCCTCGCGAGAAATGGGTCTATTCGCGGAAGATGTCTGAGAATGACTCGAAAAAAGAGGAGTGGCTGCACGCCCAGATAAGGAATATAGTAAATGAGTATGGGCTCCCTACAATCAGCAGAGTAGGGAAAAGGGGCGAGACTGCGGCTTGGCTCCTGATCCAGCATTGCGATACGGATGTGAGATTCCAGAAAAGATGCCTGAACCGGGCAAGAGAAGCGGTAAAAAGGAAGGACTTTTCACCGGAACATATGGCTTATCTGACAGACAGGGTAAGGGTCAATCTGGGAATGCCGCAGTTATATGGCACCCAGTTCCATAGAAACAAGGTGGGTAAACTAATACCTAGGCCTATAGAAGATAAAAAAGGACTGGATGCGAGAAGGCTTGCGTTTGGAATGGCCACTTTCGAGGAATACAGGGCGCTGATGCTGAGCAGAAGCTGGAACATGCAGAAGAAAAAAGAAAAAGAGAAGAAGGATTAGAGAATCGACTCTATTCCTTCCAGCGCGTATCTTGTTCCTTCAGAGCTAGCCTTTGTCGATGCCGTCCCGAACCTGGGCTTTACCCCCGTTACTATCGACATGACCCTTATCTGGTCGTTCAGCTCTGGCACGAGCCTTGCTCCGAAGATCACGTTGGCGTTCTCCGCCAAATCTGCAGTTACGCCTTCGCCCACCCTTGTAGCCTCTGCGATCGAAAGCGATGTGCCACCGGTAACGTGCACGAGCGCGCTCTTAGCGCCTTCTGAATCGACATCGAGCATAGGATGCGCCAGCGTCGACTTTATTGACTTCTCGACCCTGTCTGTTCCGGAGCCCGAGCCTATGTTTATGACCGCTGTCCCGGCGTCGCGCATGATTGTTCTCACGTCGGCATAGTCCAGATTTATGAGCGATGGCTGCGTTATGGTGTCGGCTATTCCTTTCACCGCATTGCCGCAGACGTTGTCGATTATCTCGAATGCCTTGTCTATCGGCAGGTTCGGCGCATAGCTCAGCAGCCTGTCGTTCTCGACTATTATCGTCGTATCGGCATTCTTGGTTAGCTGCTGCAGCGACCAGTCGGCTTTCAGCTTCCTGCTCCTTTCAAGAGCGAACGGATAAGTCACGAATGCAACAACTAGTGATCCCTGCTCCCTTGCCATCTGGGCTACCGGCGCGATGGATCCGCCGCCTGAGCCTCCGCCCATTCCTGCAGCTAGGAACACAAGATCGTAGCCCTCTATCGCCTTCATTATCTCGGCCCTGCTGGCTTCCGCACACTTCATTCCCACTTCAGGGAAGCCGCCTGCGCCGAGCCCCCTAGTGATCTCCTTGCCCATGAGGATCTTCTTGTGGGCATTGATCATGTTGAGATGCTTCGCATCCGTGTTCATGGCTATGGTCGTCGCACTCTTAATCCCAGAGTTATAAAGCCTGTTGATCAAGTTGCTTCCAGCTCCACCCAAACCTACGACTGCCAGTCTAGCAGTAAACATTTCGTCGCCATCCATTACATACACCTAAACATAAATGGATAGGCGCTTAGCCTATCATCTCAATGCCGCTGAACGATGTTTCCTTCTTCTCCTCGAGCTTGCCAACTATGCTGGAGCCCTTGACGCCAACCACTATCGCGACGATCTCTATCTCGTCATCATAGCCAGGTATGAGCCTTGCTCCCCATTTCACGTTTGCTGCCGGATCCATCCTGTCGGTTATAATCTCTCCTGCCTTTATCGCGTCCCCTATTGTCAGCGACGCTCCGCCTGATATATGTATCAGCGCGCCCTTCGCCCCTTCCAGGTCGACGTCGAGCAGCTTGTTCTTGAGGACACCCTCCGAGGCAAGGTTCACCTTGTCATTGCCCTTGCCCTTCCCTACAGCTATAAAGCCGACATCTCCGCCGCCCAATATCGCCCTCACGTCTGCGAAGTCGATGTTGATGAGCGATGGCTGTGTTATTGTCCACACGAGCCCTCCGAGCGCCTTTGCAAGCACATCATCAGCCAATGCGAACGCCTCGTTCATCGGCAGGTTCGGGACAAGCTTCACAAGCCTGTTGTTATCCAATATTATGACGCTGTCCGTGTACTTCCTGAGCTTCTGGATTCCCTCTTCGGCCTTCACCTTTCTGATCCTTTCGAGGTCGAACGGATAAGTCACGAATGCAACAACTATTGCCCCAGATTCCTTTGCGATCTGCGCGGCCGTTATGATGGATCCTGTTCCTGTACCTCCACCCATTCCTGCGCAAAGGAATATCAAGAT
>JAKAPD010000049.1 GCA_021812025.1 Microcaldota archaeon
TTCCGATCTCGCTCAGACATACTCTAATTCCCCTATAACGTATATAAAGATTCTCATTTCATTATATATCGATTCCATGGCTGACGAGATAAATTTTCTTGACCTAGCCGCACTTTTGAAGATTGCGCCCGATACAACTGTGGAAAAGTACGGGAGCCTCATAAACTCTTCGTTGTTCGATGCCGCGAATGTCCTTGGCTCTCTAAACAACAAGAAGCTCATAAGCTTCACTACCGCTTTCCCGAACCAGAACCCGATTGCCATAACAGACCTCGGCAAGCAGGTAATTGCGGAGGCCAACGAGAAGGCGAACCTCGACTTCGACCACCTTGACCTATCGATTCTGAACCAGCTCAATGCCGGCAAGAGCGCGTTGCCGGACATTTCCGGTGCTATAAACGTTAGGCCTCGGGACCTGGCTATGCATTTATTCAAGCTCGCAAAGCAGGGCTTTATGACATACGACTTCAGGAACGGATCCATAAAGATGATGCTTACTGACAAGGGCTTCGCCCAGGCGAAAGCGGGAATGCCCGTCAAGCCCGCTCCTGCACCCATGCAAGCCCCGGGACCTGCACCTGCGCAGATGCGGCAGCCTGGAACGCCTATGCCGATGAAGCCGCCGCAAACAACTGCGCAACAGCCACCTCAAGTTGAGGAAGAGATTCCAGAAGACCAGCGCGCGACGCCGATGCCGGCACCCCAGCAGGCGCCTGCCACAGCGGCTGCACCTGAAGGAAATGAACAAATACCGAGCGCAGGAGAAAGGGACAAGATAAAGAAAGAGCGAAACATATTGAGAGACGCGATTATCATCATAATAATCGTCATAATAATCCTGCTCGGCTACTATGCGTACACGCAGAGGCTCATCTAAAACGCGTTTCTTTCCCGTTCGTCAGGCTGCGATTAGCTTTTTATCTTTTTGTTTGCAATATAATGCGAGAGCGACCCACAGTTTTCAGGTAATTCCATGGCGACCCCAAGCGAAATTTCTCAGACTTCACCAGTTTTGAGCCCGGATGACGAAGAGATTCTGCGTTTCATAGAAAGCGCAAAGCCCAAGATATACGTAGTAGGCACAGGAGGAAGCGGCAGCAATACGATCAATAGGCTTTTCGACATAGGGGTCCATGGCGCGACGCTAGTGGCCATGAATACCGATGCTCCGCATCTCGTAAAAGTCAAAGCTGAGAGGAAGCTCCTGCTCGGGAAAAAGATCACGAAGGGCCTCGGCGCGGGCAGCGACCTCAGGATGGGCGAAGAGGCGGCGCTCGAGAGCAAGGAGGAGATAAAGCACATACTTGGCGATGCCCAGCTGGTATTCATAACATGCGGCTTAGGGGGAGGCACCGGTACCGGATCTATTTCGACCATTGCGCACCAGGCCAGAGAGGCGGGTGCGCTGGTGGTCGCAATTGTGACCCTTCCGTTCTCGAGCGAGGGGAAAACAAGGATGAAAAACGCGCTCGAGGGTCTCTCGAAATTGAAAAAAGTCACGGACACGACGATAATAATACACAATGATAAGCTTCTTGCCGTGGCGCCAGATCTTCCGCTCAATATGGCATTTAGGGTCTCGGATGAAGTGCTGGCAAGCGCCACGAAGGGAATAGTGGAAATGGTGACAAAGCCGGGAATGGTGAACATCGACTTCGCCGACATCAGGAGCGTGCTGAGGGACTCCGGCTACGCCGTCATAGGAAGCGGAGAATGCAACCAGGTATCCCCAGGTGCAAACCGCGCAGTCATCGCGCTCGAGAATGCGATAAAGAGCCCCATGCTGGATGCCGATATAATCACCGCGAAGAAGGCGCTCGTAAACATAATAGGTGGTGAGAGCCTGACGCTGAGAGAGGCAGAGGCAGTATTCCAGGACATCGCCAGCAGGATAAGCGACGATGCGCTGCTCAAGTGGGGCGCCAGGATTGACACGGACATGAACAAAGATGCCTTGCGCGTCATGATAGTGGTCAGCGGCGTGGATTTTCCAGAATATACTGAGAAAGGCCTAGCCCAGCAGATAAAACAGGTCGACGGGATAGACCTGGATGACGTCTTCGAGGAGGAAATGAAAAAGAGGAGTGTCAGGGGCTGAGCCCTGCGCGCCTTTTGCAAAACCTATTCTTGCTTCCTTATGAGCGAACCGAGCTCGCCGGGACGCACGGATATCACGGCCGTTGCCGACTTTACCGCGGGGGTGCCGTTCGTCTTTGGAATTTCCATATGGCCCCTAGGCTTTGCGTATTTTATCATTTCTGTAGAATTGAGCCAGTTGAGAAGCTGCGATGTGCCACTGCTCGCGACTATGCTTTCGACAAACCTTGCCTTCAGCACGTACGCGTGCTGCTCAGCAGACCAGCCCGTCGAAACGAAAACCGCCATGCGCTTCCCCTGCGGGGTCGACAACACTACTGTTTCCTGATCGTCGATTATGTTGCCGCCCACCTTCTTGCTTATGTCGAATGGATGCGCCTTGAATGCAGCAGCCGCAGCCCTATTCATGGACCATTCCTTCGGCACGAGCGCCAATCCGTCGCCGAACAGATGCTTGTCGGCCACGGGCGCCAGTTCCCTTACGAATTCCAGCACGCTCCTGTCCAATGCTGTGATCTCGATGCTGGGCTTTTCGGCAGGGCTTGCCGGCGGAATTATGGCCGTACCTATAATCGTATGCTCGCTTCTCTTCTCTATGCCGCTTAACGAATGCGGGTGGCTCCTCTGGGGTGTTTGTATTGTCCCTGGTCTGTACATTTAATTCACTTTTTTTCTTTCTTCACTGGTCGCTCGAGCAGTTTCTTGCTTATCTTCCTGCCCATCTTAACATGATTCTTGAAATGCGAGTTCGAGCAATAGTACGCTATCGCCCCTGTCTTGTATACGTACATTATGCCGGTGCCCCTCGGTATCTCCATACTGCAATAAGAGCACTTCATAAGCACACCTCCATTACTTGACCCTGACTTCCTTTGCTTCCCTGCTCGTGTCCGGCAATCTTATCACGTCGCCGACCTTCGCAGGGCCGAGCATGTTCCTTCTTATGATCCTTCCCTTGTCCTTTCCTTCAAGGATCCTGCACGACACCACGTAGATCTCCCCGTATATTCCGGTCTTCTGGACCTCGTTTATCTCTACGATTTCCGCCAGAAAGCCCGAGAAATTGTTTTCCTGTGGTGCAACTTCAGCCATGTCAATCAATCATTATTCCTTTGCCTGCTGTTTCTGTTCCTTTGGCGCAGCCTCCTTCGCTTCCTTTGCTTCTTTCTTCGGCGCTGCTGCCTTCTTCTCCTGCACCGGCGCCGCTTCCTTCTTTTCCGGCGCGCCTCCGCCCTTCCCTGAGACCTTTGATACTATGTCCTTTATCATGTTGGACGCTCCGCCCTGGTTCTCTACCGCCACGGCAGTGCACGGCACAGTCATACCTATCGCCTTTCCGAGCTCAAGCTTGTCCGGGATGTAAGAGAAGGCTATTTTCTTCTGTTCGCATATCTTTGGGATGTGGACTACTACCTCTTCTGGTTCGACATCCTCTGCTATGACCACGAACGATGCGAGCCCTCTCTCGACGCTCTTGGTCACTTCGTTTGCACCCTTCTTCACAGTGCCCGATTGCTTTGCCAGCTGCAAAGCCTCATATGTCTTGGAGACTACATCTCCAGATACCGAGAATTTCACGTAAGATTTTGCCATAAAAACACCGTCGGTTTCCTTCATTCAGTATTTGGCTCTTGCCTATACAAGAAGAATCTGACTGTAGATAGGTATTACTCTGAAATATATATAAATCTTTGTCATTCGAGGAACTGCTCTGGTTTTGGAGGCTCCTCCGGCTGGCCCTTCCTCTTCCTTATCTCTCTCACCACGGTCAGCTGCAGCGCAGGCGGCAGCCTTTCATATCCGGCGAATTCCGTATACCAGATTGCCCTTCCCTGGGTTTCACCTCTTAGGTCGTTTGCGAAGCCTTTGATCGTTTCCGCCACCGGTATCTTTGCGATTATCGACACTGCTTCCCTTTCCTGCGCGACGCTGTTCACTATGCCCCTCTTGCTCTGTACCAGCGAGATTATGTCCGACATGTACTCCTGCGGTATGTTTATGGTGAAGTTCAGCTTGGGTTCCATGAGCGACACTCCAGATATGAGCATCCCCGCATAGACGCCGTTCCTCATAGCCGGGATTATCTGTGCCGGTCCCCTGTGCACAGGGTCCTCATGTATTGACGCATCTACTATGCTGACCATTACCCCGTTGCACTTCTCCCTCGCGAGCGGACCGTCCCTTACCGCTTCGTTGAACCCATCGATAAGCAATTCCATTACCTCGTTCATGTACTGGACCCCTTTCGTCATGTCCAGCATTATGCACCTATTCGAGATATTTACTACTCCCTTCGCCGTCGGCCTATCCAGCCCAGCTGCTATCATCGCCTCTATCGCAACCTGGCCTTTTGGCTTGCCTTCTCTTATATGTCCCTCGTCTATCGCCTTCACCAGCGTAGCCGGAGCAGGCTGTATCTCCAAATAGAACTTTGTGTGCTTGTTCGGAGTCTTTGTTTCTATAGGCCCTGCTTTCTTCTCGATCGTCTCCTCATAGTTCACGATCGGGGGACTTGATTCTATTGGCACTTTATAATCATCCTTTAGCTTTGTTTCTATGATTTCCAGATGGAGTTCACCCATGCCGCTTACCAGATGCTCCCCGGTCTCTTGAGAAATCCTTACCACTATCGTCGGGTCTTCCTTCGACAGCGACCTTAGCGCCTCTATCAGCTTTGTCGTGTCCCTCGAGTCCTTTGCCTCTATCGCCTTTGTGACCACGGGAGGCGAATAGTGGGTTATCTGCTCGAACGGCTCTATTTCGTCTTCGCTTATCGTATCCCCTACTGCTGCATCCTTCAATCCGATGAGCGCGGCTATGTTCCCTGCTGGGATGTGATCGGTTATGACTCTGTCGGGGCCCATAAAAATTCCCACCTGCTGCAGCTTCTGAATCCCGGATCTTCCGGAAACGCGGAGCTCGAGCCCCTTTTTCACATCTCCAGAGAATATCCTTGCTATTGCGACGTCGCCGCTGTGCATATCGTGGACTATTCCAAATATGACCCCATTGGTCTTCGCTTTTGCATCTGCGGCGAGCATGGCTTTTCCGTCCGTGCTCGACAGATCCCCATGCCAGAGGTGGGGCACCCTGTAGGCCTGGGCCTCCTTCGGACTCGGCAGGTGCTCTATTATCATGGGAAGC
>JAKAPD010000050.1 GCA_021812025.1 Microcaldota archaeon
ATTCTCGAACAGGCTGGTCACGACCTGCACAAAACTGGCCCCATGGCCTATTCTCATATATGCGCCTGCATCTGTGGAAACGCCCCCGGAAGATACCTTCACTAAATTCTTCGGCAGCTCCGGAGTCACAGCCTTAAGCATCCTCATGCTTTTCATTTCAAGCACGCTGCCGCTTAGTCCGCCGCCAAAAGCGCCGGAACCTGGTATTGCGGAATAGTCCGTTGTGGTATTGGTCATTATTATACCGTCGATTCCAGAGCTTGCTGCGTTCTTGCAGAACTCGATCGCGAAATTCAAAGGAAGATCGGGCGAGATCTTAATTAGCACCGGCTTGCCTGTTTCCTGCTTTACCGACCTTATCACGTCCTTCACGAACCCTAGATTGTTCTGCTGTTCCCTGAGCCCGGCGGTATTGGGCGACGAGACGTTTATCGCAAGGTAATCGCACGTATTGCCGAACAATCTTGCCAGAAGCCTATAGTCGTTTATAATCGCGTCTTCGCCTTTTGACATCGTCTCCTTATTCGGGCCTATGCTCACCCCTATAATTATATTACCGGGATAGACCATGTTGACGCGTTCGAATGCCGCTTTTCCGCCGTCATTGTTGAAGCCCATCCTGTTTTGGAAGCTGCGTAACCCCTCGTGCCTTCTCATCCTTGGCCTGGGGTTGCCCTCCTGCGGCTTTGGCGTAAAGGTGCCAACTTCTATGCCGTTAAGGCCCAGGGCCGAAGCGAATCCTATCAGCGTGGCTCTCTTGTCGACGCCCGCGCCCATAAGCACGGCGCCGTCCAGCTGCCTGCCAAGCACCCTTTGGCGAAGTATGTCATCGTCAACATGGAAATGGTGCTCCATCGCCCGCCTAAGACCGGGGAATCCGAGTAACCCGTTCATGGACAGCGTGGCAAGCTTGTGCGCACGCTCCGGGTCTTCTATAGAATACAACAATGGCTTGGCCAATCTATCGTAAAGAGCCTGCAAGAGACCACTGACTTCTCCCTGAGTTGGTCCATATATTTATAGATTATTATTCCCGGTATTCAAAAGAGAGCGTGTTATACTCAGTTGTACCATAGGCGCAAATGCCGTCTTCATGCATCAGCACGAACTCCGAGATGCCAACATCTAAGGCCATCTTGCTGCATATCGTGCAGTACGGCCTTCCGGAGAACTCCTTCCTGTTGTTTCTGCCAAGCCTTGCGAAATAAAGCGTGGATCCCTTAACTTTATCTGGGTGTTTTGACACAGCATCTATTATGGCGCGCTGCTCGGCGTGCACGCAGCATGTCTTGTCAGATTTAAAATCTTTCGGGAGATAGTCCTTTTCGCAGACATCTTTCCCTTCATCCCCCGGCGGCGAATTATAGCCGGCGCCGATCATAACGCCATCTGCGATTATCACGGCTCCGCATTTTGATCTCAGGCATTTCGAACCGCGGGCTATCTCTGCAGCTGTATTTATGGCATCGAACGCCTCTTTTTCCCCGGTTCCGGAAAGGTATCTCATTAAATCCTCGCACTGAATTTCTTGATGAAATCAATAAATGCCTTTTCGCTTATCAAATATTTTTTGCTCCCCGCAACTTTTGTACGGAAGCCAAGCTTCTCCAGCATTATGTCATCCCTGGTATCGAGATCCTTGAGATAGAGCCCCTTTGCATCCTTGCCGCCCTTGCAGTCGTATATTCCTGCAAAGTAATTCGCGGAATAGTCGTTCTTGTACTTGAAAAGGTTCTCCCTTCTATCTAAAGCCTTGTCAAATAGCTTCTTAAGCTTGGAGTTGAAGAAGAACGCCTTTGTCCTTTTGCTGTGCTCCTCTACGAGAAGCTTCTTCGGGTCCGCATCCAGTTCTTCAATGGCTATCCTTGCGAATCTGGCAAGGAGGTCGATGCTGTTTGTCTCTACCCCTATGTCGGTCCTGCTCCCGCAGGCGTATAGGCCAAGCACGTAGCTTATATCCGGCGTAAGCTGAAGTTTCTTCGACATGCGCACCGATATGTAATCCCCCTAAAAAGCTATAAATATTTCAAATGCGGAGCTATTTTGGTTTGATGCCCAAGAACAAGGCAAAGTGCATGCTTGACTCTACGAACGTCAACGTCAACATAAGGCGCGACACAACCGCAATAGCAACGATTTTTGCGCTCGATGACTTCGGGTCTTCCACTCTTTCAGAGGAATATCTCAAAAAAGTTATCGTGGCCACGGGCAAGCTTGTTGATTCTGGAATAGATATGCCATCGGTAAGCAGCGCTTTCACCCCAGAGGTTCTGGAAAAACAGAGCATGCTCATTATTGACACGAGCTCCTGTTTAAAAAAGCGCAGATGTTTTACAATAACCGGGAATGGAATGATGCTCGCAAGGGCGCTTTTATCCGAAGGCTCAAATTCCGAAGAGGAGAGCGAAATGATCCGCGACATAAAGGATTCCGTAAAAAGGGCACTTGAAAAAACACGCAACGCCGAAATCAACGAGCTTTTCCAAACTATTGACGCAGGACCGAATTACCACAGAGTCGAAATGCTTCTAATGATCAGGCACCTGAGGCGCGCAAGCCTGGAAGAACTGTTCGGTAAAGGTGCAGCTATGCCGCTTGAGCTAGACGAACTGATAGGAAACGGTTTTGTCGTTTTCACGCAGGTGCGCGGCGTGATAAGATTCGAGCTGGCGCAAAATGCGCGAGAGTTCCTGAAAAAGTTTTCTGCAGACGAGAAACTGGTCCCAATCTATTTCAGGATGGAATCGCGTGTGAATCAAAAGTTTTCTCCAACGGTAAGATGAGTCGAGGACGCCATTTCAGCATAGCGAGAAACTTTGTCCAAATCCAATTTTGAAATGGATTGTAGTCTTGAGAAATAATGCGAGGAAGAAAATCTAGTTTTAGCCCAATGCTTTGCACACTATTCATAACTTCGTTAGAAGTTTATAAGGTGATCTATCCGCAGGTTCCCCTACGGATACCTTGTTATGCCTTAGCCCTCCTCACAGAACCTTAGTTCGAATGTATCGAAGATACAGCCTCATTAAGACCCCACTTGGGTGGCTTGGCAGGCGGTGTGTGCAAGGAGCAGGGACAGATTCACCGCTCGATAGTGACAAGCGATTACTAGGGATTCCAGCTTCATGAGGGTGAGTTTCAACCCTCAATCCGAACCTAGGTTGGTTTTAGGGGATTTGCTTCTCCTCTCGGAGTTGCGTCTCATTGTGCCAGCCTTTGTATGCCGCGTGTAGCCCGGGAGATTCAGAGCATACTGACGTATCGTCGCCCTCTCCTTCCTCCTCTTTAAACAGAGGCGGTCTCAACAGAGTGCTTGATCAATCGCTTGATCAGTGGCAACTGTAAATGAAGGTCTCGCTCGTTCCCGGACTTAACCGGACAGTTCACACCACGAGCTGACGGTCGCCATGCACTACCTCTCGGCTCGTCAGGTAAGATCTTTAGTCTGACCTTCATCCTGCCGTCGCTCCCGGTAATATTCCCGACGTTGAATTCAATTAAACCGCAGCATCCACCCCTTGTGTGCTCCCCCGCCAATTGCTTTAAGTTTCAATCTTGCGACCGTACTCCCCAGGCGGCAGACTTAACACTTTCGCTACGGTACTGCAAACGTTCAAGACATTTGCAACACCAGAGTCTGCATCATTTACTGCTAGGGCTACTCGGGTATCTGATCCGATTCGTTCTCCTAGCCTTCGCTCCTCACTGTCGGATGCGTTCTGGTAAGGCGCCTTCGCCACCGTTGGTCCTCATAGGATTACAGGATTTTACCCCTCCCCCATGAGTACCCCTTACCTCACCCGCTCCCTAGCCTATTGGTATCTCATGCACGCATTGACGTTGAGCGCCAATATTTCACACGAGACGGAATAAGCCAGCTACGAGCGCTTTAAGCCCAATAATCGTGGACACCACTTGTGCTGCGGGTATTACCGTGGCGGCTGCCACCCGTCTTGCCCAGCACTTATTCGCCAAGCTTGCTGTACTTGGCAAAAGGTTCACCGAAGTGAACCACTCAGATTCCCCCCATCACGCTTACGCGCATTGTGGAGTTTGCGCGCCTGCTGCACGCCGTAGCGCTAGGGCCCTTGTCTCAGTGCCCTTCTCGGGGCTCTTGCTCTCACAGCCCCTACAGGTTATAGGTTTGGTGGGCCGTTACCCCGCCAACTGCCTGATCCGGCGCAATCCGATCGTAGAGTGGATACTCTCCAATTCGAGTCCTTTAAGCTATTGCTCCTTCCAGATGCTATAGCCTATGGCATATTATCGTCAGTTTCCCGGACGTTATCCACCTCTCTACGGTACGTTGATTACGTGTTACTGAGCCGTACGCCGCCGTATCAAGTGATACAGCTGACTTGCATGGCTGTCGAAATCTGATAGCAGTGTCCTCCAGCAGCATCGACTGGTGTCGAGTGCTGAAAGCCGCATTTAAAGCTAATTGTGCGTAGATTTAATTCCTCTTTGCACTTCTCAAGACTACATCCAATTCCAAGCAGGAATTTTCATGCCCGATGCTAAGCAGCACGGGTTTCCATTCGTTCACCCCTGATGCCGAGGCACCAAGGAAACAAGAAACGGTAATCAAAGATTAGTCAGGAGAATATATTTATACCTTAGCTTTCGTCGCAGATAGCTAGCTCAAGAGCTCCCAGGCACCGTCTGCTTCGGATTTGTAGCAGGTTCGGCTCCCGATGCTTCCTCCTGCTTCTGCTCTAGCTACTGCAGTACCAGGCATCTGGACTTAGTCCCAGCTCTTCGAGCATACCGTTTAGCGTCTTCTCTGCGTTCATGGGCTTTTCATAATCTACTTAGATACCGGTGGCGCAAACAACCCCAGTCGCATTACTGGATTCTGCACTGTTTTAGGGAATATTTCTGCCTTTCTAGAGATTTGTCGTCGTAACCAAAGGATTATCAATACGAGCGGCAAAATAAATCTATGCAGGAATGTGAAATCGCTCTGGAGGACGCGATCGAGCTCGTGGAAGCTAACAAATCCATTTTCGTGTGGATAGGGGGCTGGACGAACACTCCTTTGGCGGATCTGCTCGGGATAGACCATAGCAAAGTGATCGATAAAAATCCTTTCTCGCTAATTGATAGGGATAGCTATCCAGAGGAATTGAAGATGTACGAGGCTCCGATTTTCGTCTGCCATCACGGAGTTACCTCTTTTCGGATCGTTAAGGAGCTAGAGAAA
>JAKAPD010000051.1 GCA_021812025.1 Microcaldota archaeon
ATCTCGAGGGGGACAGAGGGCACGATAACTATGATAAAGCACGGTAATTTCACTGTTGAACAGAACATAGCTTCTGTCAGATCCGGGAAGCGCATCACAAACATACAGATGCTGCAAAAGAGGATTGTCAGGAGCGGCGCGCCGTACAAGAAAAAGATAGCCTCCGCGGAGCCGCTCATCACCGGGCAAAGAGTGATAGACACGTTTTTCCCTGTGGCGAAGGGAGGCACAGCCGCGATACCTGGCGGTTTCGGAACAGGCAAGACGGTAGTGCTGCACCAGCTGGCGAAATTCGCGGACAGCGACATCATAGTCTATATAGGCTGCGGAGAGCGTGGCAACGAGATGACGGAGGCGCTGACCGATTTCCCGAATCTCA
Organism: Microcaldota archaeon; assembly: GCA_021812025.1. Lineage (GTDB taxonomy): Archaea > Micrarchaeota > Micrarchaeia > Micrarchaeales > Micrarchaeaceae > JAJZYD01. The sequence continues at coordinate 380 of JAKAPD010000051.1, forward strand.
AGGACCCGAAAAGCGGAAAGGCGCTGATGGAGCGGACCGTGCTCATAGCGAATACCAGCAATATGCCGGTAGCCGCAAGGGAGTCCAGCATATACACCGGGATAGCGATCGCTGAGTACTTCAGGGACATGGGCTACAGCGTCGCGCTCATGGCCGATTCCACATCGAGATGGGCCGAAGCGATGAGGGAGATATCGGCAAGGCTCGAAGAAATGCCGGGAGAAGAAGGCTATCCGGCCTACCTGGCAAAGAGGCTTGCGGAATTCTACGAAAGGGCAGGGAAGGCAGAGACCCTTGGCGGAAAAGTAGGATCGATCACAGTCATAGGCGCCGTATCACCGCCAGGCGGAGACATATCGGAGCCGGTGTCGCAGGGTACTCTTCGGATAGTCAAAACTTACTGGGGGCTTGACGCGGCGCTTGCAAGCTCGAGGCACTTCCCGGCGATAAACTGGCTGACAAGCTATTCGCTTTATCTCAGGGCCTTTGCTCCATGGTACGGCAAGAACGCCTCTGAGAGCTTCAAATACTACAGGGAAAAGGCGATGGCGGTGCTCCAGAAGGAAGCGGAATTGAAGGAGATAGTGCAGCTTGTAGGTATGGATGCGCTGCCGGATCATGAAAAGATAGTGCTTGATGTAGGCAGAATGATACGCGAAGATTTCCTCAGGCAGAACGCATACGACCCTATAGACGAACACACCAGCATAAACAAGCAGAACAAGATGCTTGGCGCCATACTACACTTCTCGGGCCTTGCGGAAGAGGCATTAGGGAATGGAATAGTATCATCGAAGATATTGGCGCTGCAATCTAGGGCAGGGATAGCGAGGATGCGCGACTGGAAAGAGGAGAGCACAGACGACGAATACAAGAAGCTCATTGAGCTGATCAATGGGGATTTCAAAAGCCTTGCGAAAGGGGCCGCAAAAGGTGCATGAATGGGTTTTGAGATAGAGTACAAATCAATAGAAAGCGTCTCGGGGCCGCTGGTAGTCGTGAAGAGCGTAAGGAGGGCCGCGTACAATGAACTTGTTAGGATAACTCTCCAGAACGGGGAAAGCAAGCTAGGACAGGTTCTTGACACGAGCGATGGGCTTGCGGTAGTGCAGGTGTTCGGCGGCACAGAGGGCATAAACATCGACAAGACATCTGTGACATTCCTTGGGGACACGTTCAAGTTTGGCGTCTCGGAGGACATGCTTGGAAGGATCTTCGATGGCCAGGGAAGGCCGATAGACATCAAAGCGGAGGTAATCACGGAAAAGAAGATGGACGTTAATGGACTTCCAATCAATCCGAGCGCTCGAGAAATGCCTACGGACTTTATCGAAACCGGGATATCCACAATCGACGGGCTGATAACGCTCGTCAGGGGCCAAAAGCTGCCGATATTCTCGGGCGCAGGGCTCCAGCACAACGAGCTCGCCGCGCAGATAGCCAAACAGGCAAGGGTCCACGGTTCGGAGGACTTTGCCGTAGTGTTTGCAGGAATAGGGATAACCTACGACGATGCAAACTACTTCATCGAAGAGTTCAGGACTGCAGGCTCGCTGAGGAGGAGCGTGGCTTTCATGAACCTGGCGAACGACCCGAGCATAGAAAGGATCCTTACGCCCAGGCTCGCCCTGACCACTGCCGAATTCCTCGCCTTCGAGAAAGGGCTCCATGTGCTGGTTATATTGAACGACATGACAAACTATGCGGAGGCGCTCAGGGAATTGTCGAGCGCAAGAGACGAAGTACCGGGAAGGAGGGGTTACCCCGGGTACATGTATACTGATCTGGCTAGCATATACGAGCGCGCTGGTATAATCAAGAACAAGAAGGGAAGCATAACACAGCTAAACGTTGTAACGATGCCAGGTGACGATGTGACGCACCCGATCCCGGACCTTACCGGCTACATAACGGAAGGGCAGATATTCCTATCGAGGGATCTTGCGAACAAGGGAATCTATCCGCCGATAAACCCGCTGGGCTCTTTGTCAAGGCTGATGAACAAAGGTATCGGAACCGGCAAGACGCGAGAAGACCACAAGGGAGTAGCCGACCAGCTTTTCGGGGCGTACGCCAAGGCGCAGGATGCGAAGAACCTTAGCGCGATAGTCGGCACGGAGGCGCTCGGCGACATTGACAGAACGTACTTGAAATTCGGCGACGAGTTCGAGAAAACATTCATAGGCCAGGAAACCAAGGAGCGAAGGGGAATAGATGAGACTCTCGACATAGGTTGGCGGCTGCTTTCCATGCTCCCGGAAAGCGAACTTACTAGAATAAGTGTCGAACATATCAAAAAGTATAAGAAGTGATCATGCGCCCACGATAAATCCGACTAGGATGAACTTGCTAAACACAAGGAAGAGGATATCAGTGGCGGAGCGGGGCCACGATATACTGAAAAGGAAACGGGAGGTCTTGGTGGGCGAATTTCTTAAGCTCATAAAAGACTCGAGGGGGAGCAGGCTCGCGATGAGGGACATGCTGCAGCAGGGCTACAAGTCTGTTGCGATAGCATCCACTTACGTGGGGGATTTTGAGCTCGACAGCGTAGCCGCAGGGATAAAAGAAGCGGCGCCGCTGAGCATCGTGCAGCGGAATGTCATGGGGGTGAAGATCCCTGAGATAAGTGCACCTGCTGAGAAGGACATCTTTGGAGAGGGCTACAGCATACTCTCTACGAGCGCAGCGATCGATGACGTGAGGGACTCGTTCGAAAGGATAACCGGCATGATAATAGACGTAGCAAGGAGAGAGCAGGGGCTCAAGCGCCTGGTCCTTGAGATTGACAAGACAAAACGCAGGGTAAATGCGCTCGAGTACGTGCTGATCCCGAACCTTTCGCACAGGGCAAAGTACATGTCTATGCGCCTTGACGAGATGGACAGAGATATGTTCGCCGCGCTAAAGCACGTCAAGAAGAGGCTTGCCAAAAGCGAATGATGCGCCTATGTGGCCCTTACCACTAATTGGCCCACAATCGTATGGTTGAAGTTGCTCGATAAGTCAGTGTAATTGACTAGTATATCCCCTTTGAATATCTGACCCGATGCCACGTTCGCCAAGGTGTCGTTGGCATAGCAGAAGGTGTCGAAGGTGCGGTTCTGCCCTATCGGCACCACTACGACGTTGCTCGGCGGGTTTGTGCCGACCATGTTCGACAAAACATTCTGGTTATTGCAGCCTATCGCACTGATGCTTACCGGTGATGATGTGGATTGCAGTATGTTTATGACAAGCAGGCTGTTTGACGAGTAGAGCCTGGCTGTGCACGTGAAGTCGTTCGGCAAAAGGCACTGGTTGTTGACTGTCGACTGCTGGTTGAATACCCCTATCGCGACCAAAGCAGCAAGGACTATGATTATTATGAGTATTGCCCATCCATAAGTGAGCAGATATTCCATTGCGCTTTGCGCCCTCTTTGCTTTGTTCTGCTTCTCCATCAATGCACCTGTGCGATTATCCCGTCTATTACCCCGTTGACCCCGAGTCCACCGGTAGATTTCACGAGTATCCTGTGGCTCAGCACAGGCCTGGCCAGGGATTTAATATCATCTATGGTGACGCTGCGCCTTCCTTCTATCAATGCCTTTGTCTTGCCCGCCCTCATGAACGCTATCTCTGCTCTCGGGCTTCCCCCCATGACCACGTGTATGTCCGTCCTCGTGGCATTGACGATCTTTGTTATGTATTTTACAACGTCGTCCGGCATTTCCACTTTTGACACCTGTGCCTGCATGTCAAGTATGTCGCTTACGCCTATGACTTTCTCTGTAACTATATTGGCCTCTCGCTCTTTTATGCGCAGCATCTCCTGCTCCTCTTCGATCGTGGGATACGTTACTGCTATCCTAAGAAGGAACCTGTCGGCAAGTACCTTTGGCAGCTGCGTCGTGCCCTCTATGTTCAGCGGGTTCTGTGTCGCATATGCTATGAACGGGTTCTTCAACGGTATGGTCGAATTGCCAAGCGTGACCTGCCGCTCTTCAAGGCTTTCAAGGAGGGAAGTGGTCGTTTTCGGAGGCGCCCTGTTGAGTTCATCGATAAGCAATATGTTGGTGAATATCGGGCCCTCTTTCAGCTGCAGGTTGTTGTTTTCGTCCAAGTAGGTGTAACCCAGTATGTCCCGTATCTGTAAGTCTGGAGTACCCTGCACTCTCCCGAAGCTCGCTTGCACCGCGTCGGCGAGAGTCTTGCACATTGTCGTCTTTGCGACACCGGGAACCCCTTCCAGCAGCGAATGCCCGTTCGCTATCAGCGAGACGAAAAGGAGCTCTATCACCTCCTCTTTGCCCGCTATCTTCTTCTTGACCTCTTTTAGCACTCTCTGATAAGCGTCCTTTGGATTCATCTCATTCACCATCCTTTGGCTTCTTCTTGAGCGCCTCCTTCAACGCAGCGAGCAGCACCACCGCGTTGTTCTGGTCCCTGTTGCTTGCGGAGAAAAGCAGTGTTATCGTGTCGTTGGTCCTTGCGATGTTCACCAGGTCGCTAAAAGCCCTGTTGCTCCTGAGTTCCTTGTTGTACCTTATTGTGAACATCTTGAACCTGCTTGGCTCGTGCGCATACCACTTTCTTAGCTCGTCGCTCGGGCCCACTTCCTTGAGCCAGAGATCTATGTTGGTTGTGCTCCTTCTAGAT
>JAKAPD010000052.1:0-1342 GCA_021812025.1 Microcaldota archaeon
CAACGCGAGCTTCATAGCTCCGAACTCGATAACCAAAGTGGTAGAGGTGGCGAACGCGGCGTTTTCCGGCCAGAAAACCATAGCGTTTGAAAAGGTACAGTGGGAAAAAGCCAACGCGACGCGCAAAAGGGCAAATCCTGTCATAGACATTGTTCCCATATCGACCGGCTGCCTGTCAAGCTGCACCTTCTGCGCTACAAAGATAGCTAGGGGGAACCTTACCAGCTGCCGGCCAAATTCGATACGCGAGCAGATAAGGGGCGCGGTCTCGGGCGGCTGTAAGGAGATCTGGCTTACTGGTCAGGACGCATCTGCATACGGCAGGGACATAAGTACAAATCTTACAGATCTCCTAGAATCTGTATCGCAAATGGAAGGCGAGTTCATGATCAGAGTGGGCATGATGAACCCCTTGCACTTCAGAAAAATTGAAGTAAATGGGCTAGCTGACGCGTTCAAAAATGAAAAAGTGTTCAAGTTCCTGCATCTATGCGTGCAGTCCGGAAGCGACTCGGTGCTTAGCGATATGAAAAGAGGCTACCGCTCAAAGGATTTTATTGATTATGTCAAAGCCTTTAGGGCAAAGATTCCAGAAATTACTCTTGAGACGGATGTGATAGTAGGATATCCGACAGAAAGTGATGATGATTTCAAAAAGACAATCGACCTGGTAAAAGAGACGAAGCCAAAGATGCTCAACATATCGAGATACGGCAGCCGGCCCGGCACAGAGGCGTCTAAGCTAAAACAGCTGGACAGCAGAATCGCCGACGAAAGGAGCAGGGAGCTCTACGAACTCCACAGGAGGATAAGGCTAGAGGAAAACAGGAGACTGGTAGGGAGGAGCGAAAGGGTGCTCATAGACGAGAAAGGATCGGTTTCCGGCACATGGATGGGCCGGAATCGCCATTACAATCCAATAGTGGTCGAAAGCGGCGAAAACCTGCTCGGCAGGTTCATTGATGTAAAGTTAATAAATGCGAAGGTAAATTATCTAGTGGGAGGGATTCTTAGTTGAAAGCATGTACTCTGACAAGATGAGGAGAAAGCTTGAAGGCCTGGAGATAGAGATAGGCGACGTCATAAAGCTAGAGTCGAACGGTATGGTTCTGGAGGGCGAGCTTATGCCGAACACAGAATCAAACGGCGAAAATACGATTGTGGTGAAAATGAAAAATGGATACAATGCCGGCATCATGTTCAAAGATGGAGTAAAAATTACAAAGGTAAGGACAAGGAAGACCCTTGCCGCATTTCCATTCGCAAAGCCAAAAGAAAGGAGCGACCTTGCGAAAGTCGCGATAATATGGACCGGCGGAACGATTGGGAACAAGATATCTTA
>JAKAPD010000052.1:1352-5014 GCA_021812025.1 Microcaldota archaeon
GCTTTTCTATTACATACCGGAACTCCAGGAGATTGCGAACATCTCCGTAGTGCACCCGTTCAAGGCGGTGGCGAGCGAAGACATCTCTTATATCGAGTGGGGAAAACTGGCTGATACCGTTGCAAAAGAGATAAACAGCGGCGCCAGGGGCGTTGTGATTGCACATGGAACCGACACGATGCACTACACCGCAGCTGCCCTGAGCTTTATGCTCACAGATCTTAATGCGCCTGTCGTGCTCACCGGTGCGCAAAGAAGCAGCGACAGGGGTTCAAGCGACGCATTCCTGAACCTCGCCGCTTCTGTGCGTATCGCGGCAGAATCAGACATAGCAGAAGTCGGCATATGCATGCATGCATCGAGCTCTGATGAAAAAATGGCTTTCATAAGAGGCACAAAGGCAAGGAAGATGCACTCCTCAAGAAGAGACGCCTTCAGGGCGATAAACGACACGCCCATCGCTTACGTCACGAAGAAAGGAAGCATAGAGATAGTCGGCGATTACAGGAAAATGGAAAAAAGGCCCCCGAAAGCGCGCGCGGAAACCAAATTCGAGCCGCTTGTCGCGCTGATAAAAGTTTACCCGAATTCAGATCCTGAAATAATAGAATATTACCTAGAGCAGGGATACAGGGGCTTCATAATGGAGGGCACGGGGCTTGGCCATACGCCAATCCTGACGGAGCACCCCGGAAGGTCTTGGCTTACCAACATAAAGAGTGCAATAGGCGAGGGTGCAGTAGTCGGCATGGCGTCGCAGTGCATCTATGGCAGAGTCCACGAGAATGTATACAAGCCATTGAGGATGCTCAGCGCCGCTGGCGTAGTCTACTGTCAGGATATGCTTCCCGAAACCGCATATGTGAAACTCGCATGGCTTCTTGGCAATAACAGCAACGAAAGGGCAAAAGAGCTTCTGGCAAAAAATATTACCGGAGAGATAAACGAGCGCATCACATTCGATGAGTTCTTGGATTAGTGGAATCTATGGCTTCAGAGGAAGAGAAGAGATACAAAGATATTGGCTTTATGTGCGGCCTGGAAATACACCAGAGGTTAGCCACAGCCAAGAAGCTCTTCTGCGACTGCCCGACAAGACTCAAAGAAAGTAGCGAAACCATGGCCAACATAGCAAGGTACCAAAGGGCTGTGGCTGGGGAGCTGGGCGCCATCGACGTGTCTGCCCAGTTCGAGGAGCTGAGGAACAGGAAGTTCGTATATAATGTGGATAAAACAAACAGCTGTCTTGTAGAGGTGGACGAGGAACCGCCGCACGGATTGAATAGGGAAGCGCTCTTAACCGCGCTGGCCTTTGCATCGTCCATGAACATGAAGATCATTGATGAGCTGCAGCCGATGAGGAAAGAGGTAGTCGACGGCAGCGATCCGAGCGCGTTCCAAAGAACCATATTGATTGGAATCGACGGAGAGATCGCAGTTTCCGGATACAAAATTAAGATGCCGTCTCTTTTCTTAGAGGAAGAATCGTGCGGCATAGTGTCGAATACCGAAACAGAAAGCGTATATTCCACTGACAGGCTGGGAATTCCGCTTGTAGAAATAGACACCGATCCATATATCCCAACTCCGGCAGTCGCAAAAGAAGCAGCGCTGCATATAGGCACACTGATAAGAACTTCGGGTAAAGTGCAGAGAGGCATAGGCACCATAAGGCAAGATGTCAATGTGTCGATAAGGGACGGCGCAAGGGTGGAGATTAAAGGGCTCCAGGACGTGGCCCTTATAGACAAATTCATAGAGAACGAGGTGATAAGGCAGCAGAAACTTCTCGAGATTAAGGACATACTAATATTGGAGAACGCAAAAGTGGAAGAGCCAAGGGAAGTGACCGTTATCTTCAGGGACACAAAGGCGAAAGTTGTCAGGCAGCAACTCGACAAAAGCGGCGTGGTGCTTGCATTCGCGCTAAAAGGGTTCGCCGGGATCCTCGGGAAGGAAGTCAACCCTGGCAGAAGGCTGGGCACCGAGATAAGCGACTACGCCAAGATGGGCAACGTCAATGGAATAATACACAGCGATGAGAATCTCTCGGCGTACGGCTTCTCCGACGGCGAGATGGGCGAATTGCGAAAACAGCTATCGATGACGCAGAACGATGCGTTCATAATCATAGCGGCGAAAAGGGAATACGCCGAAAAGGCGATTAAGTTCGCGGTTGGCAGGGCAAAGCATGCAATGGTGGGCGTTCCGCTTGAGACAAGGGCGACAGCGAGCAGCGAGCTCTGCACCACGAAGTTCCTGAGGCCGCTGCCGAGCGGAAGCAGGATGTATCCGGAAACGGACGCCAAGCCTATCATGATAACAGGAGATATGCAAAGATATGGAATGCGGCAGGCGCCAGATATAGAAAAAGAGAAAGAGATTATATCTAAGCTTGTCGAAAACAGGGACGTAGCCGCGAAGCTTCTCACTTCTCCAAAACTTAGTCTGTTCAAGAGGCTTGTGGAAGAGACCAGTACGGATCCAAAATTGATAGCAAACGTACTGCTGCAAAAATTCACAGAACTGAGGAGGAATGGAATGGATGTGGATTCGATAAGCGAGGAATCGCTGATCGACACTTTTATCGCTTACCATAAGGGAAAGATAACAAAACAGGCGATAGATGAAGTGCTCAAGCACTTGGCAAAAAAAGAAGGCAAGGTCGATGACATAATAGCGAATAATGATCTGGATAGGGTCAAGGGCGAAAAGCTCAGGAAGCTCATCGAGTCGATGGGAACTAAAGCGAAGCAAACTGATATAAATTTATTAAGAAATGAGATAATGGCGAAATACAGGCTAAAGATAGATGGCGGAGAACTAAACGAGATGTTGAAAAAGTGAGGAGATGGGCTTTGTCACCGCGATATTGGAAATAATAATCTTCCTTATACTGCTAGGGATCGTGCTGCTCTTTTTCACAAACATACCGGAGCAATTTGGCATACACGTATTCAGTCCGATAACAATAAGCAATCAGGGTCCCCCGGTTTTGTTCACATCAACGACTTCTGTGCCGCAGCCGCCAGAAAGCGCCGCCCTCAGCTATGCTCTCACTATAATAAACAAGAACAGGAGCGAATACGGGCTACCGAACGTCAGCTATGTAAATGTGTCCGGCCAACAGCATGCTGACAGCATGCTGCGGTATGGTTACTTCAGCCATTGGGATCCAGCAGGAATGAAGCCTTACATGCGCTATACGCTCCTAGGCGGCACACAGAGCGTACAGGAGAATGTGGCTTACGAATACAACAGCAGCGGGATAAACGTCATAAACGCCCTCAAGCAGATGGAATACAACATGATGTACAACGACGCGCAGTGCTGCAATAACGGTCACAGGGATAACATACTCACACCGCAGCACAACCAGGTGAGCATCGGCGTCGCATACAACAAGACTACTATATACTTCGTAGAGGACTTCATAAACAATTACATAAGCTGGGCCGGCAGCGCGCCGTCTTACAACAATAATGGCGACGTAGTGGTAGCAGGCGCGGCGCAGAATGGATATAGCGTGCAGTCGGTAGAGGTCTCATATGATTCGCCCGTGGCGCCGCTCTCAAAATCGCAGCTAGCCGCTACCAGCGAATATTCATACGGCCAGACGATAGCCGGTATTGGCTACTCGAATGGCTTGAGCACGTTAGATC
>JAKAPD010000053.1 GCA_021812025.1 Microcaldota archaeon
TTGAACGTGAACTTCTTCTGCTCGTTCTCCTTCATGTTTCTTAGTTCCCTGTCGAGGCCTTTTATCACTCCCTGTCTTCCAAGTATGACGAGCGCAGGCCCGTAAGCCATCCTGCTGTCGTATATGTTGCCCTCTTTCGCCTTCTTCTCTTCCGTAGTGGACAAAAGCTTGTTGTCCGCAGCGTCATATGCGTTGTACTCCACTTCTAGAAAGTCTCCATCTTTAAAAGCCATAGAATTCCCCGTTCGTTTTCAGCAAAGCCAATGAACAATCAAAAATCACAGAGTATTATTAATGATATAGATATAAAAGCTTTTAAGCGCAAGGAGTGTTGAGGCTGATTCTCAACAGGTGTTGATTTGGACAAGAAGAAGACGCTTGAGCTCATAGGCACGATATTCATAACTGTCATATTCATCGCTTCGTATGCCGCATTCGGCAGCAACGGAAGCAACACCACTTCAACCACAACTATCACGCCGCAGAAAACGTATTTCGTAAGCGGGACCGCTAACGGCACGGTCAACGGCTATGGCGCCGGCATAACAATACAGATAATGAACCAGAGCGCTGCTTCTGCCGTGGCGAACGTGCTTGCCGAGATGCAGTCCAACAGCTCCATAAGCACATACGTCTCTACGGCGAACGGCTCCTATGAGGCTTTCGCCCAGAACATAAACGCATACCAGCTGCAGCAGGCGCTTTACAAAAGGACGAATGCCAACTCGGTATCGGTGCAGGCGCTTACCACCTTCACGCTTCCGGTGTCGATCACGATGTACTACAACACCCAGGCAATACCGGTTACGATGCCGCAGAAGAACTACACCGTGACGCTCAGTCCATTGGTTGGCACCGGTTCGCAGATAAGGCTGAGGCTCCAGGCCCTGGTTACCGCAAACGGCACGATATACGACAACCAGCTTAACATTTACACGACGTGATTCGTTGGTACCTGAAAATGTGACTTTGGCAATAAGGAAATTCGCCATAAAGAACGCCATCGATTATGGAAAAGCTGATGCTGGCAGCGTCCTGGGCAAGGTTATCCCCCAAGCGAGGGGCATTCCAGTTCCAGAGCTGAAAAAAGAAGTGCAGAAGATAGTAGGCGAAATCAATTCGCTGAAGAAAAACGCGCTCGAAAAGGAATATGCCCCGTTCAAGGAAGAATTTGAGAAAAGAGCCGAGGAGACCGTCAAGAAGACCGAGAAGCCGAAGCTCGTGCTCGAAGGCGCCGAGATGGGCAAAGTGGCAACGAGGATTCCGCCCGGGCCGAACGGCTACCTCCACATAGGCCACATGAAACAGGCGGTGCTCAGCTCCGAGCTGGCCAAGATGTACGACGGCAAGTTCTTCAGGTATTTCGACGATACGAATCCGGAAAAGGACAGGCAGGAATATGTAGACGCAATGATCAGGGACCACGAATGGATGGGGTTCAAGTTCGCAAAGACCTATTATGCGAGCGACATGGTAGATAAGATCTACGATTACGCCAAGCAGCTCATCAAGATTAAAAAAGCCTATGTCTGCGGGTGCAGCAGGGAAGAGATAAAGGAAAAGCGATTTGCCGGAAAGCAGTGCAAGCACAGGAAGCAGGGCGTCGAAGACAACATGGCGCTCTTCGAAGGCATGTTAAACGGGAAGATTAAGCAGGGTGCGGCGATCGTGAGGTTCATGGGGGACATGAAAGCCGCGAACACCGTGCTCAGGGATCCCGCGCTCCTCAGGATAATAGAAACCCCTCACTACAGGCAGGGCACGAAGTACAGAGTATGGCCGGTATATGATTTCAATACGCCCATAGTGGATTCCCTACAAGGCGTAACGGACGTGCTCAGGAGCAAGGAGTTCGAGCTAAGGGGCGAGCTCGGCAGGCAGATATTGGGGGCGCTGGGGCTCAGGGTTCCACGGATCCACGAATTCTCGAGGCTCAACATCAAGGGTAACGTGACCGCGAAGAGGATAATAAGGAAGCTGATCGCAGAGGGCCAGCTGAAAAGCTGGGACGACCCGCGGCTCATGACGCTGATGGCTTTGAGGAGAAGGGGCATAAGGCCAGAGGCGATTGCCAACTTCATAATGAAGATCGGAATGACAAAATCCGAGAACAATCTGCCGTTCGAGATGCTACTGGCGGAGAACAGGAAAGTGATAGATCCGATAGCGAAGCACCTTTTCTTCGTCGCGAATCCCGTCAGGCTCACCGTATTGGGTGCAAGAAAGCTTGACGCGCACCTGCGACTGCACCCCGGCGCGGACTTCGGCTTCAGGGATTATGAGACCGGCGAAGCATTCTACATAAGCAAAGATGACGCGGACCAGATAAAGAAAGGCGCAATCTTGAGATTGAAGGATCTTGTCGACGTGAAGATCAAGAAGGTAGAGAAAAATGGGATAGTGGCGGACATGCACGAAGACATAGGCGGCAAGGATTCCAGGATAATACAGTGGGTCCCGGAAGACAATCATGTCGAATGCACGGTGCAGGTGATAGGGCCGCTTCTGGACGAAAACGAAAACGTGGATCCGAATAGCCTGCAGACCGTAAGCGGCTATGTCGAGAGCTATGCGGAGAAACTAGACGAGCACGAGATAGTGCAGTTCGAGCGCTTCGGCTACTGCATACTGGATGACAAGAAGAACATGCGGTTCATCTTCATCTCTAAATGAGGCCGATGGCCTTCCGCACCTCTGAGAGAAGCGCATCTACGCTGTTGTTCCGCACGCGCTTGCCCAGGCTGTCCAGAAGCTCAGCCGCTTCCTTGTATTTCCTATTCATGAACAGCGCCAATGCTATGTAGTAGAACGCGTTTATCGAGAAGTTGTCCGGTTTCAGGAGCTCATTCGCATTGTGCACAGAACCGGAATAGTCGCCTATCTGCGAGTCGAATACCATTTTCCCGTAGGCAGATAGGTACTCATCGCCCCTCCTCTCGATCAGTTCCAGGACGCGTCTCGCGGATCTCATGTTATCGAGCTTTATGTATATCATGAACAGCGTGAAGGCGATGAGGGGTGTCATGGCATTCTTTTTGAATTCGGCCTCAAGCGACACCGCTGCCCTGTTAAGCAATAGCCCGCCCTTCGAATACATCGCGTGCGAAAGGCTCCTGTGCCGTGCGTTCTCCTCCATGAAGCCCTTCCGGTCGTACCTTATCTGCTTTATCTCGTTGTTCGAGTACGAGAAGCACAGCAGTCCCAGCCTGTACAAAAGCGCAGGATCGCCGTTCGCATTTGCCAGCTTCTCATATTCTTCAACCGCCTTGGCATAGTCGCCACTGCTGATGAAACCATTCACTTGCTCAAGGGCTTCCATGTGCGTCTTGTTCATCTTTACCTGGCCGATAAAGCCCGCATACACCGGGCTTTCGCAGTTGGAGCATATCCATATCTTAGTGGCGCCGGGGGTCTCGCTGCCGCAATAGCCGCAAAGCTCCCTTTTCATCTTGTCTGCCAACTTCATGATCTCGACATAAGAATGAGCGCTCATGGCCGGCAGACCCATACTATCAACCTGATTAAGCTATAATAGAAGAATAACTTTAAGAAAGGTAGCGCTCTCTTTTCCGAATGATAAGGATTTATAAATGGCGGACCCCATTATGGTTATAAGGGAGGAGGCCATGGCTGCACAGCCGGAAAAGATAAGCGAGACGATAAATGCATACGACCAACTGGCAGACCTGTATGCAAGGCTGCACGTGGAATTCAAGTTTTGGAAAGCCGAATACGAGCAGTTCCTAAGCTTCGTGGAGAGGAAAGGAAAGCTCCTCGATGCGGGATGCGGCCCCGGCAGGGATGCGGAATACTTCTCAAACCACGGCTTTGAGGTCGTAGGCATAGACTTGTCAGAGAAGATGCTGAAGAAGGCAAAGGAGAGGAACCCGAAAATCCAGTTCAAGAAGATGGACATGAGCGAGCTGGATTTTCCAAACGATTCGTTCGACAACATATGGTGCCACGCGAGCTTCATGCACGTGCCAAAGGTCGATGCGAAAAAAGTGCTCGAAGGCTTCTACAGGGTGCTGAGGCCGAGGGGTATGCTGTTCATAGCGGTTAGGCATGGTAAAGGGGAAGAGATGAAGGCTTACCCGAACGGTAGCAGGATATTCTTCGCATACTACAAGAGGGACGAGCTCGAGAAACTGCTGAAGAAGGCCAACTTCAAGGTCTTGGAGGCGCACCAGAAGACAGAGGAGGCCGGCGACGAATGGCTCATCATAATATCGATAAAAGAATGAACATGGATCAGCGCTCTGACAAGGTCGGCATCACGATAGAGACTTATGACAAGATAGTGGATTACTACGTGAGGACGCACCAGCACTTCGACTTCTGGGATGAAGAATATAAGCAGTTCGGCAGGATAGCGAAACGCGCCGGCAAGATGCTGGACGTCGGATGCGGCCCCGGTTTCGACGAGGAATACTTCTCGCCCAAAGGGTTCGAGGTGACTGGCATAGACCTGTCGGAGAAAATGCTCATCGAGGCAGAGCGCAGGAGCCCGAAAAGCACGTTCATCAAGATGGACATCAGGAAGCTCGCCTTTCCCGATTCCTCCTTTGATTACCTATGGTGCTGTGCAAGCATCCTCCACGTCCCCCGCGGCGAAATAGGGGAAACGTTAAAGGGCTTCGCCAGAGTCCTGAAGGGCAATGGGATAATGTTCCTCGCCACGAAAAAGGGAACCGGCGAGGATATGAGGAGCTACCCGGACGGCAGCGAAAGGTATTTCGTATACTACCAAAGGGTCGAGCTCGAAGATCTTCTCCACGAATCCGGATTCGATATACTGGAGTCGCACGAGAAAGTCGAGAGCAACAAGGACACATGGCTGGTATTCTTTTGCAAAAAGAAAGGCTAATCGACGCCGTCTAGAACTATGCGATTCTCGAAAGAGCCCCTTTCGCGTGCTTTCTCCGCCCTTATCATTTCCAGCTCCTCCATGGTTATGCCTTTCGACTTGCAAATCGCATGGATGACTTCGAGCAGATCGGCGAGCTCCTCCTC
>JAKAPD010000054.1 GCA_021812025.1 Microcaldota archaeon
TCTCCTTATTACACGAAAAATAAAAAAAGACTTAGAGAGCACCTCTCAAGATATTTTGACGAGAAGGTGGGAAAAAGCGATGCAAAAATAGTTCTCGCAAAAATTGATGGAAAGATAATAGGCGTCGCGACCGCGAAGATAAAGGAAGCAAGCCCTTTCCTTGACGGCAAAAAAGTCGGCTGGCTGGACATGGCTTTCATAGACAAGAGGTACAGGAGCAAAGGGATTAGCACAATGCTCATAGATGACTGCCTCGCATGGTTCAAGAGAAAAATGATAAGGCATGTCCATCTTATGGTAGATGCGAGGAACGAGATAGCAATCAAGGCGTGGAGCAAAGCAGGCTTCAGCGACTTTGTAAAGGAGATGAAGTTAGATTTATAGATTAAGTGATGGAATAATATTTACGTGCCGGGGTCGCCTAGTGGTACTTGCTAACAGGCACTAAAGGGCGGCAGCCTGCTAAGCTGTTTAGTCAGAAATGGCTTCCGTGGGTTCGAATCCCACCCCCGGCGCTTTTCCATTTGGTGATATCATGGCGGATCAACTCAATATTGACAAGAAGAAGACGGCCCTGGTAGTGATAGACCTGCAGAAAGGGATAGCTTCGGCACAGAGGCAACTTGCCCCATATGGCGCGGACATCGTAGTGAGTAACGCAGCCAAGCTTGCAGACGCATTCCGAGAGAATGGCATGCCGGTGTTCATAGTGCACGTCACGGCTTCAGGCCCGGAGCGGCTCTCTGTAACCGCCGATGAGCAGCCTTGGAGCGGCGCCACCCCGCCAAAAGGCTGGGCCGATATCGTGCCGGCATTGGGCCCGAAGGAAACCGATGTGGTTATAACAAAGAGGCAATGGGGCGCCTTCTACGGCACCGACCTTGAGCTCCAGCTCAGGAGGCGCGGCATAGATACCATAGTGCTGTGCGGCATTGCGACCAACTATGGCGTAGAGAGCACCGCGCGTTTCGCATACGAGTATGGTTTCCAGCAGCTATTTGCAGAAGACGCTATGTCTTCGATGTCAAAGGAGATGCACGATGCTTCTGTAAACTACGCGTTGAAAAGGATGGGCAGGGTCAGGAAAACCGATGAGATACTGGAGAATCTAAAAGAATGATCCGTTTGCGGCAGAGTGCGGGGCATTATTTGAATAGGATGCCTCAAGCCTTAGGAACACCTCCCTCGCCACGGCTAAAAACTCTTCCCTGTGCCTTATCCCGTAGGTATGGCTGATGAATTCTATCGTTGTATGCGGCTCTTCGGTTCGGGACACATGCTGCTCGAAAGACGCAGTCAATACGGTTTTTTCCGTGCCTCCTATCGGCAGGAAGCTTATGAATATCACTTTCTGGTCGGTTTTTTGGTAAAGCCTGAATCTGGGCGCCTCTGGAATGTTATGCGAAAGCACCCGCCAATGCTTTATGAAATCAGCCATAGCCTCGTTAGCGGACTCGAGCGGAATGCTTATGGTATTGCCAGAACCGCGCACGAACTCGAAGGCGTCGGGGTTCCTCTTTGCCTCTAACACCATGTGCCTGTTCAGGCGGGCGTCGGCATACATAACCAATTCACAGTAACATTGATGGTCTTTGCAAATATTTATGGACTGCGCTCAGCGTATGAACCTGCTGGAATAATCCGCCATGATGGCAAGCACTTTCCCGCCTATTGGGATCTTCGCGGTTATCCTTTTCAGCAGGTCCACGTCCTTTGCGACTATCCCCTTCGACAATGCCAGTATTATCGGATAGATGACCGCCTGCTCTATCATCGCGGCAATTAATAGGAGTATGAAGTTGTTCGTTATGATAAGCATCAGCGGAACCACAAACGCTACGCTTATCAGGTTTGCAATGACTATTCTCGCTATCTTCCTTGTTTCAATCTTCATCTTAAAGATTAGCTCCGCTTTCGCGACAAAGAATATCGAAACCATCGCGGGCACGATTATGAAGATCAGCAACGCCAGACCAAAGCCGGTGAATAACGGGACAAGAGCCAGGAGCAGTATAGCCTGCACTGCGCTTATCAGCAAATTGTACTTGAATACCGTCTTTACCTTGTTCGCGCTTATGAGCAGCGTAGAGGCGTAGCCGCCCGGAATTCCTATCAGTATGCCGATGCACATCAGTGATATGTAGAGCGGCGCGAGCGTGTAGATACCGCTGAATATCGTATATGAGAACTGGATCGAAAGGATCGCAAGCAAAAGCACCATTGGCCCTATCAGCACAAACGAGAAACTTACGGAGTAATTGTAGAACTTGCTTATCTTTGCGCTCGTGTTCTTGTTGGCTAGCGCCCTCGAGAACGTTGGGAGCAGCGTGGTGGTTATTGCTGCGGTAAGTATTTCCAGTATCGAGCCAGTCTTGGACGCTATCCCGAAGTTCCCGATCACGGCGGTTGTCGCAAAAATACCGAGAACTATGTAGGAGAAGTTGTTGACTATGTTGGTGACCAGGTTATACAGCGCGAGCGGAAGGGCGAAATCCATTATGCCCCTCATTTCCTTTATCTTCGGCCTTACCAGTCTTATCTTTAGGCCGCTCCTTCTGAAGATCGCGAACATCACCACTGCGAATCCGACCGTGAATCCTATTATCAATCCATATATCGGAGCGAAGGCGCCAAAGCCCAGGAGCGCCAGCCCGATGGTGAATATAGCTTGCACGAGCGATTGCGCCCCCACGGATATCGCGACATACTTCCCGTTGCCCAGGCCGATAAGCCCGACATATGAAGCTCCGAAAAGCGCGCCCAATATTATTGTGAAAGCGGCCACCTGTATTATCAGCGAATCGGATACGTTGTGGAATGAGTACTGCGCCGCTAGCCCGCTGAACAGTATGGCAAGCGCAGTAAATATCCCGGCCCCTATTAACATTATCGCGATGCTGTTGCTCACAAGCGACTCTATCCTAGCGTATTTCTTCTTCTGCGCGTATTCCGCGAGGAACTTGCTCAGTGCGGAGCTTATTCCGAAATCGCCGAATGCGCCGAATACTCCGACAACCGCTATCGCAAGCGTATATACCCCGTAGACGCTAGGCCCGAGGATTCTTGCTACTATTATGAAAGCGGCTCCATTGAAGAGCACGGAAAGAAGCTTTGCGACGAGCATGAAACTGGCCACGTTCGTGGCTTTCGCTCCGATTTCTGAGGCTTCGCTTTCCCTGTTCCTTTGGTTCTCAAGCTCCATGGGTAACGCTTATTGATAGGAGTCAAAAGATTAATATATGCGCAAAAATAAAAGCCATCTATGCAGGAGCTGCGCATAATAATGGACCAGCGCGAGAGGAATCCGGAACTGATAACCACGCTTGCAAGCAAGGGAATAGACGTGGACGTGCAGACGATTCCAGTTGGCGATTACATACTGTCCGACAGGGTCTGCGTCGAAAGGAAAACAGTGCCGGACTTCGAAAGCTCGATTATCAATGGAAGGCTGTTCGACCAGATTGAGAGGCTCATGGAAGGCTACGAGTTCCCGATATTGATATTGGAGGGCAGCCTTGAAGACCTCAGGCTCGGCAGCAATGTGATAAACGGGGCGATAGTCTCGCTTTATCTCAATTATAAGATGCTTGTGCTCTTCTCGCATGGGCCGAACCACACTGCGGAGATGATGGCGAGCATAGCAAAGCAGGAGCGCGATGGGAAGAGAGAGCCTTCCGTCAAGGGGAGCTTCAGGGCGCACACCGATTCGCAACTGCAGGAGTATGTTGTCGGGAATCTTCCGGGCATAGGGCCGAAGCTGGCGAGGTCCCTGCTGAGGCACTTCAAGAGCATAAAAAATATCGCGAATGCCAATGTGGAAGAGCTAATGGATGTCGAGAAAATAGGGAAGAAAAAGGCCGAAAGGATACACCTGACGTTTAACAAGGCATACAGAGAGGGCAAATGAATACAAAAGCTATTTATTACTGTTTTGCAGAGTTAATGCGTGTTTTGGCAGTGGTAATTTGCACGAGTACGAAGTAAAGCTGTTGGCTTTTCTAAACCAGAGGAGCAATTCCGATCTGCAGCAGCTGGAGAAGAACCTTGACATAGGCAGGGACTCCATACTCTGGGCCATTGAGAACCTTATAAAGCTTAATGCAATAAGCGTTACAAGGGAAAAGCTAAGCAGCGTCTCGCTCAGCGAAGAGGGGGAACGGGACATTTCCGGATTCCCCGAAGAGACCCTTGTAAAATCGATAGCGAAGGGCGGCAAGGCTGACGTCAGCAGCATCAAGGACAACATAGCGCTGATCTGGGCCAAGAAGAACGGCTGGATTATTGTTGAAAAGGGCGCGGTTTCGCTCACGGGCAGGGGCGAGAGAGCCGCGAAAGGGGCAGAAGCATATGAGCCACGTTCGGTTCTCGAGGCGCTAGGCAAGCTCAAAGGGGACCAACTCGATTACCTTGTCAAGAGCAAGAAAGAGATTATAGATTCGCTCCTGAAAAGGGGCCTCATCGAAATGAAGGAAAAATCCATTATAGGCGAGGTTTCGATAACGCAGAACGGAAGGGACCTGTTTTCTTCTTTGAAAGAGGAAAAAGGCATCGGCGCACTTACAAAAGAGGCGATCGCCAGCAGGAGCTGGCAGAAGCAGGGCTTCAGGCCGTACGATGTCAATGCACCAGGGGAGAAGCTCAACCCCGCAAGACTCCACCCCCTTAGGGAGTGGATCAACTTCATAAGGCAGAAGTGGTTCGAGATGGGATTCATAGAGATGTCCGGTCCGATAATCGAATCTGCCTTCTGGAACTTCGATGCGCTCTTCGTGCC
>JAKAPD010000055.1 GCA_021812025.1 Microcaldota archaeon
GATCTTGCGTCCCAGCACCTGTGCCCTCCATCATCGTGACTTCGGGCTTCGGGTCCATCCCCAAAGCAAGGACCCGTTCCACAAGGTCGACTTTCTCATCAAGCGTCATCTTCGCAAGGCCCCTGGATATCTCCACCACGTCGTATCCAAGTTTCCTGGCTTCTTCGAAATATTTCTGCACCGGCCTCCCTTTCTCAACCCAAACGCGCTCCACAAAGCCTCCGGTCGACACGTAAAGCCCGTGGTCGTGGCAGGTCTTGATTACATGCTTGACCTTGTCTTTGGAAAGCAGCATCGCGGAATAGCCGGCAAGCTTTATGCCATCGAAGTATTCGCCCCAGTCGTCTATCATGTCTTCGAGCTGCCTAGTTGTGGTCATGTTGTAGTAGGGTCCCCTGACCTCTATGATACCGCTTTTCCTTGGCTTCTTTGGCACGTCTGCCGTCTTTATAAAATTGAAGATATGCTCCATCGAATCACTTAAACCTGATTATTGAAAAGAGGCTTCCAAGCCTGCTTAAATGCTGGAAATTCCAAAGCGCGTCGAGCGCAAGACGGCTTTTCTGCCTGCCGAGATGCGCTTGTGCAAGAGACATGAACTTGCTATCAAGCTCGGAGTCATTCATAGGATTTTTCGGATGCCCCTTCGGATATATTACCTCTTCCCTGAATGATTTACCATCATTCGTTATTATCGTAATGTCGTTTGCGTTGACGGTTCCGCCTTTTTCGAACAAGTTCGTGTATTTTTTCCTCTCCACCACTTTTATCTTCTTCATGAACTGCAATGTCTGCCTATCAGTAAACCGGCTTCTCTTGAACGAATTTATGTTGACATTACCATCCATCAAAGCAACTGCAACAATATAGGGGAGGCTGTGGTCCGCGGTCTCTTTTGTTTTCGGATTCCATTTTTCAGCTCCGCTTCCTATTATCCTCAAGCCACCCTCGTTCGTACCTACCTCTATTTCCCTGATTTTGTCAAGGCTGCCTATTTTTCCCTTAAGGGAGATTGCGCACCATATCGCAGCCTGTGCCCTCGTTTCCGCCGGCCAGTACTTTGTAAGTGTTTCGTTGATTTTGAACCTGTCATTCTTGGCAGTTGCAAATTTCCTTACGTCTAAATCCATTTTGCCGGCTACAAGGCTAACAAAACCATTGGCGCCTTCGAAGATGGGAGAGGGCCCCGTCATGCCGTTCCTTGCGAGCATTGCCGAGAATATCGCATTCCTTGCAGCATTGGCGAAAACCGCAGCTTTCCACATGGAAATTTCACCCACCCTCACCTGTCTCATCGTGAGGTGCGAACCGAGGGCTATGTTTATCGCCTGCTCTGTTTTGTCCGCAGAAAGCCCCATCAACCTTGAGGCTGCCGCGCTCACCGAAACAAGGCCGTATATTACATGGTCCCACCCGCTTTTCCAAAGAGCCGCAGAGTCGGCAAGTCTGCATTGTATCTCATAAGCAAGTAGTATGGCAGTAAGCGCGTCGCTCCCTTTTTTCTTCTCAGCTTCGGCTACTGCCAACAATGGAAATATATTATCGCTCGGATGGGCGAACTCCTTGCCGTCATAAGTGTCATTGTAATCGAGGAAGCGCTCCATCGTCCCGTTTATGAACGCAGCTATTTGAGGATCAAACCTTTTTCCGGTACCGAGCACGCTAGCTGGGCCGCTCCATGCAGAACTTCCAAATGTCTTTAGGGCTATCGCAGCCGGCTGTGACTTTGCCCCGGAGATTGCACAGCCAAAAGCGTCGACTATGCTCCTCTTCGCCGAGTGTGTGGTCCTGTCAGATACCTCGTCATAATCAATCGAATGGACGTACTCTGCGATATCGCGCGCTATGCTCATCCTATCAGCTTCTTGACAATTTCGGCTGTCATCTCTCTGGTTCCTGCCGGTTTTTTGGGCTTAAGGTCGTAGGTGACTTTTTTGCCTTCCTTTATCACCCGCAGGACAGCGCTCTCGAGATCCTTTGCAGCTTTCATCTCTCCAAGGTAATCAAGCATCATCGCAGCAGAAAGTATCGATGCGGTCGGATTCGCGTCATTTTTTCCCGCATGTGCAGGCGCGCTTCCGTGAACGGGCTCGAATATGGCTCCTCCGCTGCCTATGTTTGCGCTGGGCGCAAGCCCTAGTCCGCCAACCAGCCCCGCACAGAGGTCGGAAATGATATCCCCATAGAGGTTGGGGCAAAGCAACACATCGTACCGCTCCGGCTTTGTTACAAGCTGCATCGCAAGATTATCAACTATTTTATCTTCGAACATTATGCCCCTGTAGTCTTTTGACACACCTCTTGCTGATTCGAGAAACAGCCCATCGGTAAATTTCAATATGTTCGCCTTGTGCACGGCTGTGACTTTTTTTCTTTTTTTGGCTTTTGCGAATTCGAAGGCGAAACGCGCAATCCTCCTACTCGCGAAAGGCGTAATGACCTTCAGGGATACTGCGCTGTTCTTGGCAATGCTTTTCTTGAGCTTTGACTTTACGAGGGTGGCGAGCTCCCTCGTTTCCGGGGCACCGCTCCTGAACTCAAGGCCGGAATAAAGGTCCTCGGTGTTCTCCCTTATTACAACGAGATTGACATCCGAGAACCTAGAAGGCACCCCCTCGAACAGCTTTGCCGGGCGCACATTTGCATAGAGGTCGAACTCCTGCCTCAAAGCCACATTCAGGCTCCTAAACCCCTTGCCTATCGGTGTCGTAACGGGGCCTTTCAGCGCGACGTGAGTGTTGCCTATGGATTCCAGCGTATCTTCTGGAAGTATAGAGCCTTCCCTCTTCTTTGCCTCTTCGCCGACAAGTCTGCCTTCCCATGCCACGTCAAATCCATGCTTCTCCCCAGCAACGTCTACGCAACGTTTTGCAGCGGCTACGACCTCGGGTCCTATTCCATCACCAGGAATCAAGGTTATCTTGTATATCGCACTAACACCTATTTTCTCTTATCTAGCGGAACGAACTTAAGGTCGAGCGGGCCAGTATAATATTCTATGGGCCTTATCAGTCTATTGTCATCGTATTGTTCGAGTGCATGGGCCGACCAACCTGCAATCCTGGCGACTGCAAAGATTGGCGAATCCAATTCCAAAGGGAGGCCTAGATTCTGGTAGACAATAGAAGAGAAGAAGTCCACATTTGGATAGAGCTTCTTCTCGCGCAGCATTATTTCTTCGATCTTTTCTGCCATGTCATACCATTTCATGTCCCCTCTGGATTCGCTGAACTTCTTCGCCGTATTTTTCAGGATCCTTGCCCTGGGGTCGTAAGTCTTGTAGATCCTGTGGCCGATCCCCATCATCTTATCGTGCCTTGCAAGAGCATCCTTCACATAAGCCTCTGTCTTCTCAACGCTCCCTATCTGTTTCAGCTGCCCCATGACTGCTTCTGAAGCGCCACCGTGAAGCGGTCCCTTCAAGATCCCGATCCCGGTTGTCATGGCCGAGTACATGTCGCTCAACGTAGATACAGTTATCCTGACTCCGAAAGTCGAGGCATTAAAACCGTGTTCCGCGTGCAGGACGAAATCCTGGTCAATGGCCTTGGCTGCTATGTCGGTCGGCCTATTCCCACTTACCATATAAAGGAAGTTAGCCGCGTGGCTTAGCGACCGGTCAGGCGGGATTATCTTCAGTTTGTTGTTTATCCTATGGTAATATGCCACTACAGTAGCGAATTTCGCAGTTAGGGACTTCCCGATTGCCTTATGGTAATCCGATGTAATATCCTCGACGTCTTTGTCGCCACCTGCAAGGGCGCTGACTGCGGTCCTGAGCGCCTCCATGGGCGTCGTCTTGTGCGCGACTTCCTGCATTATTTCTACTACGTATTTCGGGAGCTCTCTCATTCCCGCAAGCTCGCCATTGAAAGCGATAAGCTCCTTCTTGTTTGGAAGCCTGCCTTCCAGCAAAAGGTACACCACCTCTTCAAAAGAGCAGTTCTCGGCAAGGTCCTCTATCCTATAGCCCCTGTAATAGAGCTTACCGTTCTGCCCGTCTATCTTGCATATCTTAGATTCGCCTGCGACCACGTCTTCAAGCCCTTTCTTGAATCCGGCAGGCAAGCCTTTCCCATTACTATTAGACATTCCAACACCTATATCTTCAATTGTTTAATAGACTCTTTTATCTTATCAGCAGAGGTCCTCACCAAGGCAGCTTCGGCGTCGTCGAGCTTCAGCTCTACTATTTTTTCAATTCCGTTCGCACCGAGGACAACCGGCACCCCCATGAATATTCCGTTTATCCCGTATTCTCCCTCAAGATAGGCGGCGCAGGGAAGCGTCATCTTCTTGTCCTTTAACATCGACTCTATCATAAGCACAAGCGAAGATGCGGGTGCATAGAATGCGCTCGATTGCTCAAGCTTTATTATCTCCGCGCCGGCGTCCCTCGTCCTTGCCGCTATCCTTTCGATCTTCGGCTTCGACATAAGCTCTTCTATAGGGGTTCCGCCAACACTGGAATACCTGGGCAGCGGAACCATAAAGTCGCCGTGGCCGCCGAGCACCATGGCGGCGACGTCCTTTACGCTCTTCTTCAGCTCCGCCGCAATGAACTCCCTGAATCTAGACGAGTCAAGTATGCCTGCCATGCCCATGATCCTCTGCTTTGGGAAGCCGGTCTTGGCTTTCGCTAGCATCACCATAGTGTCCATCGGGTTCGTTATCACGATAAGCTTGCACTTC
>JAKAPD010000056.1 GCA_021812025.1 Microcaldota archaeon
GCAAGAAGCATCTCGACGCGATACTTAAAGCGAGGAACGAGAAACCATTCGAGAGCTTCAGCGACATAACAGAGAGGGTGTCGCTCATGCAGGATCCGGCGAAGCTTATAACCGACAGAGTAGTCAGCGAGCTGCAAGGCACGGAACGGTTCTACATGTTCACCAAGCCTTATGTGAAAAGAGAGGAGCACGGAGGCTACAGGGGAAGATACTGATTTCACGGCGTTGGTTTATATCGTGTTGGTTGAGCCAATGCTATCGTAAAGTTGTTCTGGGGTGCCGTGGAATACATATCTATTCTAAAACCAGATTCTTCGAGAACTTTTGTTAGCATTGGACCGGTGAATTTTGTGCTCGCCCAAAGCAATATTGGGAATGCCTTTTCCAATTTTACTTTGTCATGGCGTTCCAACATAATGTTCTTGTTGGGCATGAAAATAACCTCAGCCCTGTTTAGCCTGCGGTTAAATCTCTGCCGTGATATATAATAGGCGAATTTCGCATGGATTCCTAAGCTCTTCGAGAGCTGCAATCAACTCGTACTTTTGCTTCCTTGATAAGAAATCCTTAGCCATATACTCAGAATCAGACTTTAATCCTTTCCAGATGCACCGCGGGGACTATTATCTTTCTTTCCGCATCCATTATTCGCACGTTCACCACATAGGCGGAACCCCTTTTCTCTACGATGGTACCTATCCTTCCCCTGAACCTTGGGTGTGGAATATTCCTGAAATTGCCCTTCGGCACTATCGCCACCTTGTCGCCTATCTTGAACTCCTTTATGAAGGCGCTCACGCTTAGCTCTGCGGGCTTGTGGTGCCTCGCTAAATGCCTTGTCCTTCCGGCGAAAAGACCGTTTGAACGCCTTGTCATGTATTCACAGAAAAGTAAAGATATTAGGAAACACAATCTATATATAGCTTTATTGCGATACTGCTTTGGTGTTACTCATGGCAAATCCTCCACACATAGCCACACCTCACAAAAAGGTAGTGCTCAAGCCCACTTATAGGGTAGAAAACATAGTCGCAAGCGCAGATCTTCAAGTAGACCTTGACCTGTATGGCCTTGCAAAGATATCGCATGACATAGACTATGAGCCGGAGCAGTTCCCCGGAGCGATCTACAAGGTGCACGAGCCAAAGGCGGCGCTGCTCCTTTTCAAGAACGGGAAGATAATCTGCACAGGTACTAGGACAACCAATGACGTAAAAAGGGCCATAGATCAGGCGGTTGAGCTTATCAAGAAGTTCAAAGCGGCATCGAAGCCGAAATCTGCGGCGTGACTTCCCCTTTAGCCGAAACGTGTCTCGACATTTGTCTAATTTGCGATAGATTTAAATAAATTCGAGTATAATACCTTACCGCACGAATTTTTCGTGCAGGAATAGGCTCACGCGTATTCTATAACAACCCTATTCTCATCCACCCGGGGCGTATGTCATGCATACGCCTCAACCTTTTTGACTTTTTAGCTTAAGCTCTGCCGCATCATTGATACGCATCAGGCAATATCAGCAGTCATGCCTGTGAATGCCTTCCGCTTTGGCATTTCAGGAAGACAAGCCTGCTCTATGTGGTGTTATAGAACACATACACGTTCGGACCCGAATCCTGCTGGTTCTGAACGCCGACCGAGTATGTTCCGGGGCTTTGGCTCGGGCACACTGCGACCTGCACGCTGGCGTTTATGTAAGACGCCTGCGTAGCTGTGGAGCAGCCGCTCGGAAGCAGCAATGCGCATCCGGTGCCGGTGCATGCGTATGGTATTACTGTAAGCTCAGAAGGATAGGCGCCCACGCTGTAGCTCGTATAGTTCGCATTGAAAGAGCCGAAAACCGATGTGTAATTTGTGGCGTTGTACACCGCGGCCACGGCAGAAGCGGTCTGCCCCTGGCCGGAAATGGCATTGCACAAAGGCGGAGACACGTATGCGAACGCTTCCGGGCCGAGGACTCCGGAACCGCTGGTAGAGCTGTTCCAGGTAGCCTGCAGGCAGAAGAAAAATCCTTCTGCTAGCGGCTCTGTCAATGACTTCGTGTAATTGTTTCCTGAAGCCGACGCGGCCCTATAGCGCAATACTCCAGAACCTGATGATCCAGACTGGGTCGTAGATGCGGATGTGGAAGCCGCTGTGGTGCTTGAAGACGATGGAACAGAGGAGCTACCTGTTACCGTGCTTGACGGCGATGATGTGACGCTGGAACGGCCAGCTATTGTAGTAGTTGGCACGGACGTCGTCTTTGAATGATTGCCTGACGACAGGGCCGCTGCCACTGCTATTATTATGATAAGGACTATGATTCCCCCCAGAATCATAATGGACTTGCCAGCTGCTACGGTTGTTATCCCGCTCGTATCCGCCATGCTTACACCGGTAATATGGTCGTCATTAAAGAATATAAATGTTTAGCAGTACCCCTTTAATTAATCAAAGAAAAAGAAGAAAAATGCAGCGGTTTCCCGCTGCTCTTTACAAAAATCAGGCGCCGCTGCTCGCTATCGGTCCGGGCAGAGTCGCTATGACGCTCTGCGTTACTGGAGCGCCCATCGCGGTCTCGTTCATGCTGAATGAGGACCCGGAAGTTTGGCCGCTGGACGACACCATCGAAGACTGCGCGGTCATGTTCAACGGAACGTTGTACTGCGAAGATATGCACATCGTGCTGATGGTCTTCTGCGTCTCGCCGTTGATCACGCTGGTGCTATTCCCGGATAGGAACGCGCACGCCTGTCCATGGTACTGCCTTATGCCAAGGAACTTCACGGTTACCTGCGTATTGTTGACCCCGCTAAGGCTGCTTGAGAAGCTCGAGCTCGAGTTGCCCAGGCCAAGCACGGACGTTGTCTTGCTGCAGGTGTAGTTCTTGGACGAACCCGCCCCTGTGCCGGTTCCGCTGCTGGAGTTGAACGACAGGCTTACCTTTCCGCATGAGTATACAGCAGTGTTGTTCACGCGCACGTTTATTATGCTGAAGTTGCCTAGCAATGGGACATCGGTCGCGTTTATCGTCAGCCTTGAGCTCGGACCTGCCCTCTGGTACATCACCTTGAAAGGCACGCTGAACGTGAGTCCGCTTCCGCCTAGTGAAACGCCGCCGGAATACGATATGTTGAACGTTGGTTGGGCGGCTACCGCGCTGAAAAAGAGGCTGTCCGCCTTTGCGCCGCTCGCGGTGCCGTTGGCAGACAGTATGCCCTGGAGTGCCGGACTCGGGCTTCCGCTCTGCGTCCCGCCGCTCGTGGTCGTCGCTGCTGTTGTGCCCGCACTCGTGCTGGTTGCCGTCGATTTTCCAGACGAGCCCGTCAGGGCCAACGCAGCAACGGCTATTATCACTATGACAACAATCACGCCGATTATCATCGGCAGCTTGCTGCCACCCATAGCCATCACCGAACCTGCTTTCGTTCCCGTCTTGGGGGCCGAAGGAGCAGGATTGGATGCGCTACTCTGCTGTTGCATTTGTATGTTTAGAGTCTGCATTTTCTCACTCATTTATATTAGTCAGTAGTCTTCACTTTGAAAGGAATATAAATGTTTTTATTTGCCTTTCTGCGCGAATACTAGATAGGCCGTATGCCAGACCCCTTTTGTGGAAGGCCTGACTCCCTGCTCCCTGACAAGCATGTCCCTGACTATCGCCTCCATCGTTATTATATTGTAGAACTTGAGCTTCTCCAGCGTCTCGACGAACTTGCGCACCTGCTCCGTATGCGGCAGGTAGCCGGCCACGTAGCCGTTCTCCTTGAGCGCCTTTTTCGCGTTCTTGAGCGCCTTGTTGGAATCCGGCAGGTCGAGCGTGATGACGTCAATGTCCTTCTCGTCTATCTTCTTGGTCACGTCCCCCTTCTTTATGATGAGATTGTCGAGCTTCTCGTTCTCCCTGTTCTTCTCTGCCAGTTTTATGAAGTCGTCGCGGGTGTCGTAGCTTGTGACCTGCTGCGCTATCCTCGCAAGCGACACTGCTAGCCATCCGCTGCCTGTTCCAGCATCGACGCAAACGCTGCTCTTGTTGACTCCGGTGTAAGCGATGATGAGGCCGATGTCTTTTGGCAGTATCACCTGCGGCGACCTTTTCAACCTTCTATAGTGTTGCGGCAGGAACATTTTCACACCGCTTTCTTCGCCCTTGGCTTCCTTGCCTTCTTCTCCTTTAGTGGCTCCTCCAACGCCGCGGCCGTTTTCTTGGCCTTTCTGTTCCTGCGGGCTTTCGCCTCTACCGGATCTGCTTTCTCCTTCACTGCAGTCTCGCTTGCCGGTTCTGGCTTTTGCTCAGGCTTCGCCCACTCCTTCTTCGTTATGCAGTTTGGATCCAAATCCATTTCAAAGGGCCTTCTCCCCTTCCTTATCACCTTTATGAACGGCGTGTGGCAGTGTTCGCAGGTTCTCCCCGTAGGGACGATAAGCGCGTTCTGCGGAAGCGAATAGGTGTTCGTGCACTTCGGGTAATTGGCGCATGCGACGAACTGCTTCCCGGCTTTCGACCTCCTTATCACAAGGTCCCCGCCGTCCTTCGGGCACTTCCCGAGCACGCTGCTTTCGCGAAGGCCTTTTCTCAAAGCCATGGTTATCTGCTCCTTGTTCTTGTCGAACTGCGCAAGCGCCTCGATGAGCATCTTCTTT
>JAKAPD010000057.1 GCA_021812025.1 Microcaldota archaeon
CGCTCACATACACTCTCGTATGATGACGTTCCTCCTTCCAGACACGCTAATGAAAACCCAATCGCCTACTTTGTAATTCTGGTACGTCGTTGTGTAATCGGCCACGTAGAGCGCAGAAGCCATGAGCCTCTCGACCAAGGCGAGCGTTCCGATGTCGACAGCATCGACGTATACGACCTCATCGCCGCTTTCGTCCCGTGCGAATAACATGGGCTTTACTACCGGTACCTTGTTCTGCTTTGCCTGCGCGCTTATCGCCTGCCCGATCTGTGCCGTTAAGACATCGGCCTTCGCCGCATCCTTCTGCAGATTGTTCTGCTCGTCCTTCAGGCTCGCCTCCCTGTCATCGATTGCGCCGTTGGCTGCCTCTTTCATATTGCTGATTACAGTATCGATATCATTGGTGTTCGCGTACTTGGCGGGATTGTTAAGAAGGTCTCTTATCGCAATCCCGTATTTCGCCTTGAGCTCCGGCTCTATGTCGGACAAAAGCAACTCGGTATAATCGCTCCACAGGTCAGCCATGTTAGCACCCCCTTTATTAATGTTAAAGATAATCTTAATAAAGTATCTATGGAGGTTAGCATGGAGGACCAGAACGCAGCCATAAAAAAACGCATCGAAAAAGACATCAACATGTTCTACGAGAATCTAAGACTCCTGAAAGTCCGGGAAAGCAACAAGAAGCACGTGGAAGTGGTGGAGCTATCGAAGATGTACGCGAGCGACTCGAAAAGCTACTTGGACAAGGGCGACTTCTATACGTCATTCTCTTGCATATCATACGCGCACGGCCTGCTTGACGCGATAAGGGACATTAACCAGAATGATTGATATGCCGTTTTATAAGGAAGGCAGGGCAAAGATCCAGTTCAACGAGGACTCTTTCCTCAATCCAAAAGCGCTGTTCCTGAGGGACATGGGGGTTGCCCTTGTGCGCATGCTCGGGTACTCGAAATCAAAGATACTTGATCCGACTGCTGCTACCGGCATTAGGGGGATACGATATTATCTCGAAGCGGGGGCGAAAGAGGTGACGTTCCTTGACATAAACAGGAAAGCGTACCTCATTGCAAGAAAAAACGTCAAAGCCAACAAGGTAAATGGGACGGTCCTGAACAAAAGCATACAAGAATTTGCCAATACCTCACGAGAAAGATTTGACGTGATAGATCTGGATCCGTTCGGCTCAATCGCGCCCGACTTGTTCGATATAATGAAGTTGTGCAAAGATGGGACATTGCTATTCCTGACGGCGACAGACACAGCAGTGCTGTGCGGTGCGCATGAGAAGGCATGCATAAAGATATACGACGCGAAGCCGCTGCACAACGAGCTGTGCAGAGAAGCGGGAATAAGGCTGTTGCTCGGCTACGCAGCCAGGACTGCTGCCAAGTTCGATTTTGGAATAGAGGCAATATTGTCTATCGAATACAAGCATTATTTCAGGCTCGCCCTCAGATTGAGGCGCAGTGCCGAAGATGCGGTGTCATCGATGGGCAAGCTGGGCTTCGCAGAATATTGCAGCAAATGCGGATTCATAAACAGCGAAAAAGGATTTGCTCCGACTATTTCTTCGTGCCCAAATTGCAAAAACAAGTTGACCATAGCGGGAAGAATGTGGCTCGGCAGCCTCTACGACAAGAAATATGTGAAAGGGTTGCTTGGGCATTTGAAAGGAGCAGACACAAGCGATCTCAAGATTCTAGGCACGGTGCTAGAGGAGCTTGATATGCCGTTTTATTATTCCATACCGAAGATCACAAAGAAACTGAACAAGGCCTCTGTCAGCCCCTATGCCGTGGCGGATGCTCTAAAGAAAAGGGGATTCGCCGTTTCAAGAACACAATTCGACTTTTCAGGCATAAAAACGGACGCAAGCATCAAGGACATCGTGGAGTCGATAGGAATAGTATTTAAAAGGTCATCAAGGGAAAAATGACTATTTGCCGAAGGAAACGCGTACTTCCGCATCTTTTTCAAATTGCGTTCTGCAAACCTATAAATATGAGAAAATACATAATATAATCAAAGAAAGCATACGCCCATGGGTGGATGGGCGGTAGGGGGTGAAATAGGCAATGGTGGGAGAAGTAGATTACTGCAGGAAATGCGGGACCTCAGTGTATCCATTCTCGGTGAAGAGGGCTGCCAGCGACGGCCTGCTCTACTGCACCAAATGCGCCGAGAAGGCAGATACGGAATACCTGACTAGGCACAGCTGCTCGGTATGCACAAAGCTTCTTAGCGCAAGCGAAGTGAAGTTCGTGATGCCCAGCAGGGTATATGGGCACAAACCGGTGCCACAGAGCGAAAGGTTAGTGTGCGTGAGTTGCTACCAAAGAGTTGCAACCCGTGTCAGAGACAGGGCTACCTTCAGGCACAAAGTGCTGCAGATAAGGGCGGACATAAGGAAAAGTATGATGGGCGGAGCGATGCTGGAGCCACGGTACACGGCGACGAATGAATAAGAGAGGATAGACGACTCTCGAGGGCGGTACGACCAAACTGCCAGGAGCCTGCCATGCTATTTTTGGAAAGGATAAAGCTCTGTTCCAGTTATTGTTCAGCCTGCCATAGTGAAACACCAGGGTATGTCCGCTGTTTATCGGATTTTTTTGCCAAGGGCAAACAATAGATCATTTCTTTTTTGCCCTTGCACTTACCGTAATCATGTGGTGCTCGTTCTCGTATCCGAGCGCGGTTTTGAAAGTGTCGGGATCCATGGAAACAGTGCTGTCTGAGAACGGATCATTTATGTAAAAAGCGTCTTTGTCATAGCCCCTTATCACCACCCAGTGCGGCGACGGGTCCAGATAGGGATTCAGCGCATTCGCATTGACCAGCACTATCGGTATATGGCCGGAATTCAGGTGCTTCTTTATCGTGTTGGGCGTGGCAACCCCGTAGGACTCCTTGACATTAAGGTCTAGGGCCTTCTTCTTTACCTCGTTGAAAGCGGAATTAAGGGTCTCGAGCTTTATCCCCTCGTAGACCGCAAGCTTCTTCTCATAGCCCTCGTCCTTGACATTGCTGAATATCTGTGGGCTGGCTCCCCTTTTCGCCAGCGCGTAAGCGAGGCCGTATCTGGAGCCATGCCACACGCTACCGTTTATCGCGTCCTGCCATATGTCGAATTCGACATCTTTCTTCATCTGGAAGTTCTTCTTCAAATACTTGAGGACCATCATGGCGCAGGCTGCGCTGCTCGTGAACTCGTATGTCTGTGCGTATGTCGGTATTTCGAACATCTTAGTGTCCCTCATTCTCGGTTTACTCCTTGACCTTACATTATTCTTCGCTGCCAAACCACCACCATTTGAACATGACGCCAAGTGCAGGGAGGGAGATTTGTTCATCTCCTTGATATTGAACTCCCGTAGGCCTAAGCCAACGGATCTTGAGTCCGTCGCGTTTGACCAGGCTCCGCCATCCCTGCTTGGTTATAGTTTTGTACATCCATATTAAATATGTATTTGTAAGAGTCATTCAAAAGCCGGATTGTTCGCCAAGAAATCTTAGCGTTTCCTAATATATATACATTTCGACAGCAAAATGCGCGCTTCCGCCTATCCGTTTTCACTTGGCTGCTGCGGTGCGGCCCTCTTATCTGGTTATCTTGTACTGGGCCACCGTCTCATAGAGCTGCTTTGCGCGCTTGTCCTTCTCGAAATGCTCCCTTGCTGGCTTTATCTGCTTTTCAAGAAGTTCTGTAACAAAACCTTTCAGGTCCACAGGATGCAGCTTGCCCTCCTCATACGCCTTAACCAACTGCCAGAAATTGTCCACTTCAAGGTCCCCGCCGAACTTCTTCGGCCTCTCTATCTTAATCGGGTCGTTGAGGTCGTCAAGAAGTGCCAGCTCGAGGAAGTTAAAGAGCGGGTTTCCCTCTGTGACTCTTTCCGGGCAGTATGCCTTGTTGACTTTTTCCTTAATCGCATCGTAGGAATCGTGCATGTAGATGGCGCTGGTCGGATCTGATTTCGACATCTTGAATTCCATCATCAAATCCGGATTCTCTTTTATCCTTTCCTTTGTACCCGCGGGCGCTCCCTTTAATCCCAGCATTATTGGATGGTGCACTGCTGCGGGCTTCTTCCACTTGTACTTATCTGCCACTTCTCTTGCAAGTATGTTGGCTCTTCTCTGGTCGATTCCGAGCTGGCATATATCTATGTCCAGCTGGAATATGTCCGTCACCTGCATCGCCGGGTAGAAAAGCTGCGCTGTAGAGAGCTTCTCCCCTTCTGTCCTTCCCATTATCGTTATCGCCCTGCGTATCCTCTCAAGGCTAGTCGCCTTTCCGACATGCAGACACCTGTCCCAGTAGCCTATCCCGTCCATGAGGTCCTTTGCCCAGATTATCTCCACCTTGCCGACATCGATTCCGCACGCTTTCCAAACCTCTACGAAATATTCCCCCGCTGTTCTAATGTGGTCAAGGTCGCCACCGAGCTTGTTGTTGATGAAAGCGAAGTAGTCCGCCAGGTAGAGCTTGAACTTCACGCCTATGCTGAGCATCTTCTTGAGGTTCCTGGCGCGGAGAAGGCCGAAATGTATCGGTGCCACTCCAGAAGGCTCGAAGCCATCGTAGGCTATTGGGTGCTCTGTCGAC
>JAKAPD010000058.1 GCA_021812025.1 Microcaldota archaeon
AACATTCCAGAGAACGCATACAGATTATCGCCTATGCAGAGGACCGTCACCGAAAGCGCAGAAGCGGAGTCCACGGCTACCCAATCGCTCACAAGGGGCATATCTTCTGAAAGAGGAGCAACAAGCCTTGAAAGAATAATGGCAGGTGCTAGGATTGCATTAAGGACATTGGGGTTCCTTACAGGCGCATACTTCGTATACGAGGGAGTCACATCATATTTTGCGGGCCAATCGTACGGGGCTTATGGCACTGGCTTTGAGATGCTAGGGGCGATAGAGGCAGTTTTTGGGGCTACATTGATGCTTTATTCCGCATTCGGCAGGAAAAAGAAGGCCAAAATGCAGAATCCGCTCATGCAGCAACCCCAAGATTCTGCAGGAACAGGAAGCACAGACAGGATCTTTATAGCGGGCAGATGGTATGTACGCGAAGGAAAAGGTAAAGAGGCCCCTACAACGCAGCCAAAAGCCGCGGACGTTCCAGTTAGATCGGAAGCGCCCGCAAGCAATGCCGCGCAATCACCCGCCAGCGCATCGCCTGAGAGCGCGATAAAGCCAACGGCAACCGAGCGGCCGAACCCTGCAAAAATAATCTTTTGATCCCAAGCATGAGTGATATCAATGAATAGGTTTAGAAACCCAAAAACAGTTTCAGAGGCACAAGCAGTTGAAAACGCAACCAGGTTCGCTCCCATGCAGAGGACTGCAGAGGCGCCTCAGACCGAACGGAGCGAAAGCGCAAGAAGCATATCGTCTAACAGGATGGGTCATGGAAAGCTCGGGAGGATAATAGTCGGAATAGGCGCGCTCACCATAGCTGCGGAGGGCGCAGAGCAGATACTATTGGGTGAGACGCTCAACCAAGCGGTTTCCAGCATCCCAAACCTGCCGCAGCAATATGCGAGCCAATATTCAGGAATGGGCAACGGTGACATTTATGTGGGTACGGCGATGGTTATGCTATCGCTTGCCTTGGCTGCTGTTGCGCTGTGGCCGCACAAGAAGCAGAGCGTAGCAGAAAACGAAAGCGATACGGCAGCTAGGCCCGGGATAAGGGGCTTCGTAAGCAGGAAGATTCATCAGATTCATCAATCAAGGGCCTCGGGGAATGTCTCCGGCATGGCCAGCATGCCACAAAAGATAAAGATAGGCAACGACTGGTACGTTGCAGAGGCAGAGCCGCAAAAGGCCGAGTCCAATCCAACCGTGACGAAAACGCCTTCTAGCGAATCCGTAATTGTAGGTAATAGAGGGGGAACGACCTCCGACACACAGAGTCCACCTGCAACAGGGAAGCCAACCCCTACAAAGATAGTGCTCTGATTCGCCTGCGACCCACCAGTACCGCGAATTATAATAATTCGTCTTCCTCTTCGTCGGAAATGTAGCGCCTCGGATTGGCAAGTACGTTCTCGGCACCCCCGCGGCTGCAGCCCGCTCTCCTGGCCAGTTCTAGCATCGTGATATTCGGCTCGTTCCTTTTCAGCTCGAGCACCTTTATCGCTATGTCTCGCGAGAGCTTTCCGGCCGTGCTCGCGCCCAGCCCGACCGCTTCCCTCCTCTTTGCCACTGTCCTGGGGTCGACACGCATCTCATCAGCTATCTTGCTGTTGCTCATACCTTGATGCCCTCTTATAAATGTGTCAATATCCCTGTAAAAAACGGCATAATGGCGCTCCATCCTTTCCCGCCTTGCCTCGTCTACGACCTCTTCCTCGCGCTTTCTTTTCGGAGGGGCCAGCTCCCTTTCGCAGAGCGCACACATCTTAGTCATTTCTCCCGAAGCATTTTCGACCCATCTAGTCTTAAGCATCTTATGCGTCGGGCAAAACATCTTGCTTTTTGTAACCATAGAATCAGATTATACTATTGCTTGGCATAATATTTAAAATTTACAGCAGAAGCGGCAAGTCTATTAACCGGTAGGGCTCGTGCCGAGAATACAACCCTTGCAATGCACCCGCTCTCGCATCGAGGTGTTTTTCTTTTTAGGCTGGTCATACTATTGCCAGTAGCAGGGCCAATGGTCAATAGATTGTTCAAGAACGCTCTCTATAGGGAAAGCATGACGGCGCTAAATGAGGGGCGCCACTAATTCCTTATCGCCACTACCGTTATGTTGAAGATCAGCGTGCGTCCCGCGAGCGGGTTGTTGAAATCCAGCGTCGCGTTCGTTGAATTGACCGCTGTGACAATCCCTTGCTCTCCGTTGCTCGCGTGCACGAGCAGGCCCACGGCTACAGATGAAGATTCATTGCCAAAATTAGATAATGGCACAGATACTATAAGGCTTGGGTTTACTGGGCCGTATGCCTCGTTGGCCGGTATCGTTACGACTTTTGACTGGAATAGGCTCATTCCAAGCACGGCATTGTCGAAGCCCTTTATGACTTCCCCGCTGCCTACGGTAAAGTTCAAGGGCGAACTTCCGACGTTCGTGTTGAATACCGTGCCATTCGTCAGTCTTCCTGTGTAATAGACGCTGATGTTGTCGCCGTTCTTGACAACAGACCCGGTTGGAGTGGTAGTGTTGGAAAGCGCTTCCTGCGAAGTGCTGTTCATCGACGGATTCGAAGCAGTGTGCACGCCGTTTGCACTTACATAGTATGCCGCTCCGGCCGTTGCGGCAATGACCACAGCTATGGCAACAATGTAAATGGGCTTAATACCTGATCCATTTTGCTGTCCCTTGCTTCCCGTATCCATAATATCGCAAGACTATTGTACCAACACGTATAAAGACTGTTTCTTTTGTTCTGCCTCAATGGGCAAAGCACTTTTAATGTGGTGTTGCATTACGAGCTAGAATGATTAGGGATGCTGGGCGGTGTGCCTGGAGAAGAATGCCGGAATCAGCTTTTTCTGAGATAGGTTAAAGAGCTTCAGAAGGCTGTTTGCATTTTCGAATTGTTTAAATATTACTTTCGGCTTAGGCAATATGATACAATATGCAGGCTCAGCAGAATCCGAAGGAAACGGAGGGTGAATTCTTCACTTCCGCGGATTTATTCGATCCAGAGAAAAGCAGCGCCATAGTCAAAAAAGCAAAAGAGGTGGGGGCAAAGAGGGGCTATCTGCTAGGCAAGGTGATCAAAGCCTCTACCGACATGTTCACAAAAGAAAGAGCCTCAAAGGAGGCGCAGGACGATGTTGTCACGATCTTCATATGGCAGTCTTTCAAGGAGCCCGATGGCTCCAGATTCCCTGTGAATAGCCCCCAGGCGAAAAACCTGAAAGATCAGCTTTTTACAAAAGCGCCGTGGTTCATAGATGCGCTTTACGGGGGAATGAACGACGGTCTCAAAGAGGCTGCAGAAGATAAGGAGGCGCCGACGATAAGAGTCTGACATGAAAGCGCTATCGGATGCAAATTCCTCAAAAAGAGTATTAATAACCCAAAGCGCCAATCTAAAGTTTGCTGCACCCCATGACCAAAAACGACGGAAACGAGCTCTTGAACTTAAACAAGGCCTTATCGGTGATTGCTTTTCCGTGGCTGTGCCTGTCTGATATTTCCTCAAAACCAAAAACGACAAAGCCGGACTCTGAAAGGATCTTGAAATAATATCCTAAAGGGCGATGATAAGCGGCTATCGCTACCTTTTTTGAGAAAGTAAGCGGGCTCCTCAGCTTCCTG
Organism: Microcaldota archaeon; assembly: GCA_021812025.1. GTDB lineage: Archaea > Micrarchaeota > Micrarchaeia > Micrarchaeales > Micrarchaeaceae > JAJZYD01. The sequence goes on from JAKAPD010000058.1 coordinate 3,638, forward strand.
ATGCGGCTATAACTCCTTATCTCTATATGGTAGCCTTTTGCGCCTTTCTTGATTTCGCCTGCTTCTCTAACCGGGTGTACGATAGAGAAGATGAGCTTGCCCTTTGGTTTCAATACGCGTCCGCACTCTCTAATCGTGTTTTTGATATCTTTTATGTCATGGAGAGCCATCGCGCTGACCACGAAGTCGAAAGATCCAGAGCCGAGTCCTTTCAGGTTGCTTGCGTCCATCATCAGATAGTCGATACCGAGCTTTCCTCTAGTCTCTTTCTCTTTTGCAATCGAGATCATCACTTTCGAACTGTCAATTCCAGTTACCGTTGCGCCCTTTTTGGCGAGGATGCGCGAGATGTAGCCGCTCCCGCAGCCAAGATCCAGGACCTTTTTTCCATTGACTTTACCGACCATCTTGAAAAGAACAGGGTTTATGTACAGCCTGTGGTAGACATCGCCCCTGTCTCCGACTTTTCGGCTGTACTCATCTGCGATTTTATCCCAATTGTCCCCGTTCATGGAGAAGCACGTGGTCTATCTATCGAGCTGAAAGTTTAAAGTCTTAATCCATGACATTCCTTAGGGAGCTTCCGGAAAAGCGCCCTAAGACAAGCGCCATCGACGGGCCAAATTAAGACATTTCTTGCAATTTCCCAAGGGATTCCGATTCGCGAAAGCCTATAAATCTTCTTTGACATAGTGAATCGTGAGTTTGTGACCGCAATCATTAGCGACTGGTTAGACGGATTGAGAGATGCTTTCAAGCCCAGCGCAGCAACTGCGAAGTGGAACATGGGAGTGACCATAGGCAAATACTACAAGAGAATGATAATACCTTTGATCCTGGCTATGATAATAGAGGCAATCCTGATACCTTGGGCCATAGGGACTCTGGCTCCATCTGCCGCAAACATAGGCATGGCAGGCTCCGTGCTCACAAGCGTAGAGATTCTGGCACTAATAATAGCATAT
>JAKAPD010000004.1 GCA_021812025.1 Microcaldota archaeon
CGATCTGATATGCTTGGCGGCGAGCGCGAAGTTAACGAAACAGCAGCTGCCGCCAGAATCGCTAACGACTATCGTATGCGGACCGGCCGAGACCGCCCTATAATAAAGAAATGCGATTGAATCATCTGTTCCGCACGGGCCAGTGCATATCTGCGTAGCTATCTGCGTAGCAGGGTTGCCGTCCACGGTCGCCGTTGGCGTGAACGCAGGATATCCCTCGGCCATTATCACAATCAATTCATTTGATGCCGAAGTTGTTATCGATTGGCTCCCCACGGATGCATTCCAGACAACTGTCTGCGACACGGCCGGGACGGCGGGCGGCCCACCAGAACTTCCTAGTGCGCCGAAGCTCGATGATGTTGATACTTTAGCGTTTATGGTGGCTATCTCGCTGGTCACGTTCGACTGGGTTGATGTGTTATACATCACGAAAAGATAGCCGGAGAACGGAGTGCCTATCGGAGCGGATGAAGCCCCGTGCGGAATCACAGGACATTTGAAAATTAACGTGGCGGTCTGGCCAGGCGGAAGCACAGTCGCATTAACCTGGGTTACGCTCACGATGCTGCCAGTATTTGTAGACGAGCAGCCGGTTCTTGTTATTCCCCAAGTATCACCGCCATGGGCGAATGCCATGCTTACGTACCCGCTGGTGTTCATGGCTAGATTCGCGCACTGGAAATCCGTGCCCGGGAGGCATGCGGGCGGGGTGAAGAGATTGCTGCCTTGTCCGTTTCCGAAGAGGGCGAAAAGTATGACTAAGACAATCACTATCATTAGGACGGCCCAGCCGTACTGCATCATGTATTCCATGCTGCCCTGTCCCCTCCTTTTGTACTTTGGTGATATCATGGCCATAATGCTCCAGAAGATAATGCAGCAAAATACTTAAAATGTATATTAAGTATCGCTGCAATAGGCTCATTGGCTTCGCTCACGGCTCAAGCGCGACAGCCACGGCGGTCACATTGCTGATCGCGGTGCTTTGGCTCACGTTTATGCTATAGGAGCCAGTTGAAGGGGCGGTAAAATAGCCGTCAACGGCAGTCGGTTCTGTTCCAAAGTAACCGTAGCCGCCTTCTGCAGAATACACCACAATTGGGTTTATCGGGCTGCCGGCCATGCTGGTGCCGCTCACCCCGTATCCGGAGGAGAGCTGGCTTGACGTTACGAATACGATTGAATTTGGCACCGTTGCGCCTATGTCAAGAGCTGCATAATCCGTACCGATTGCTGACTGCGCAGTGACATAAGACAGCCCGGCTGTGCTATAACCGCTGAGTGCCTTGGCATAGTAGAAGCCCAAGCTGCTGTAGAATCCAGAAGTTATTGAAATAGTATGGAGCCCGGAAGATGGCGCCACATAGTAAAAAAGCGACGCAGAACCGGAGCCCGATGGATATAGGCTGCTTGGGCGCATGTTGGATATTGTAATCATAGTGGCCGGATTTGCATCTACTGTGACTGTAGGGGTTGACGATGGCGTACCATCAGCAGCTACCAGTATCAGCTCGTTTGGCTGTGTCGTGCTTATTTCCAGCGTCGTAGGGCTTGGACAAGGCGCCTCCTGATTATTGAAACCACAGTTGGTGGCGTTTGCAGATGTCGGTATTGTTGTCGTTGACGTAGCCGTAGTTGAGCTGGTGTTTACTCCCAGTGCGCCGGTAGAGACCTCTGTTGATAGAGTAGCCACTTCGCTCGTCTGGTTGCTCTTTGTGAACGTGTTGTACCGAATCCATAGAGAACCAGAGAAGGGGGCGCCCGTCTCGTTCACCTTTAGCGTGCATTTAGCCACGAAAAGCGCAGTCTGCCCGCTTGCCAGGGCGATATGCCCATTTGGAAGAGGTGTCATGAACGAGGATGGCGCATAGCCACCGTTAGAGCAGCCGAAGCCGGTAATCTGCACTGCCCGGAATGGCGTTCCTATGACGGCGCTTATGTAGCCGGTGCTGCTCAATACCAACTGGGTACACGAGTAACCAGATGAAGGGATGCAGCCGGAAGTGGCAAAAATGGAAAGGTTAACCGCGCCGGACGCGAACAATAACGCCAGCACTATCGTGACTATTAGAACTGCCCAACCATAGGTAAGAAGATACTCTATGGCGCCCTGTGACCTGCTATGCCTCGACATGGTGGACCTATTTATATATGAAACCCGCACTTCTATAAATCTGCGGCAAAGCATTTGCTTAACGCATGCTTAAAGTCGCTTATATGCTCACTATCGCGAAGCACAAAAGCTATTTATTACTAGGTAGCAAAAGTAACATCGGTAGCATGAACAAGGCATTGGTGCTGGTTATACCTGTTGTTTTCCTCCTGGCGAACTTGGCGAATGCATCGTACACTTTGCAGAACACCAATACAACGCTCACTCTGGATCAGCATGGAGGCGCGCTGGTAAGGGAGCTCTTCACTGTCTATGTCAGCAACGATTCTGTCAGTCAGTATTCGACATACAGGATAGCGCTGAACTTCACGCTAAGCCAATGGCAGGCGCTCATAGGTCCCGGCCTGGAGCAGCACATATTGAATCCCAACACCGGCTCCTCTGGCTTCAATCTGTTGCCCGGGCCGCTGCAAGGCGGCATCGCCAATCAAAGCGGGGGCATAGCGACCATACTTTTGACATATTACGTCACAAACGTGACCACTATAAACCAGACAGCGCCGAGGCTTTTTACATACACCTTCAACGACGATGTCTTCAATTTTGAGCACACTCCGACTGGCCAGGTCCTGCCGACGCACACACAGCTCAACGTGATATTGCCCCAGTCGACTTCCAAGATAATCACGCTCTTCCCGTTGCCGGATCTGCCTACCGTGGGCAGCACACAGGATTATAGAAATGTAAGCGAATTCACGTGGAATTCTGGCGAACCGCTTTCCAGATTCACGCTCGTGTTCGAGGTCAGGCAGAGCCTTGAGGCGGAGGTGATATCGTTCTTTACCAGCGCTTATGATGACCTCGGAGCCCTGTCTTACGTGATAATAGCGGCTGCGATAGCTGGCTTCGTCTACTACACCTATTACAAGAGCGTGTCGCACGAGAAAGAGGATGTGGAAATGCAAAAGAGGGGCAGACGGTCAAAAAGGTAGGCTTAGAAATGCTGGCCTATCGAATTGGTCTTTCCGCTGGCCTTAGTTGGTTCTGACTTCTTCTTGAACAGTTTACCGATTATTCCTGAGTGCGCCGTCTTTCGTTCCATTTTTTCCTTCAGCTTCTGGACCCTTATCTTCTCCTTCGCCCACTGCTCCCTTGTCCAACCGTAAGGTGGCGCTTCCCTTATGCTTTCCGGGAAGAAGGTCGTAGAATAGTACTGCTTGTAGTAATCGTAGTCTTCCACCTTGGTGGACTCCGGCTTGATGTGCACGCCTTCCTTTGCAAGGAAGTCGGTAAGCTGTTGCAGGCTCATCTTCTCCTTGGCATTGTCGGCTTCTGGGTTGTTGTATATTATGTACATCCTTTTCTTTACGAACTCTATTTTTGCTTTTATCACAGCGTCGAAAAGGAGCAGCCTGTACTGAAGCCTTGCGGTGTGCGGAATGTCTATGAGCTCTTTTTGATCCAAGCCTGTTATGGTTACTTTCTTTATCATCCTGTACGGCAGGCGCACCTTGACCCCGTTCTCGGTTATATAGCCCTTCTCTGTCTGGTTCTCGCTTATTGAATCGGCTGTAGATGGGCCGTACACTTTCTTCTCTTCCTCTAGAATCGAATTCTCCCTCCTGTCCATACGTGCACCATTGATTGTTCGATCATGCTGGGGTTTTTGGCTGGACCTTTTGCGTAATCGCAGTTACCGGAATTTCGTTTGCGAAGTTCGCGACCCCCTTGCCACCATTCACCGGCATGGCAAAGTAATCCTTCATCTGGGTATAGGTCTTTATGTAAAGCGGATGCGCTTCCAGCTCCTTCACGTTCCTGAAGTACTTGTCAGCTCTGTAGTTCCAGCCCTTATGGCTCGTCTCCCATTCCTTCGCTGGTATGCTGTATTGCTTCTGGATCTTGTCCCTGTAGACCTCCGGGAACACATTGAACGTGCAGAAGGGCAGCACCTGGCCATCAGGCATCGCGTAGTGTATGTCGCACTTCTCGACTCTGTGTATGTCGTAGGTGTATTCATCCTGGAAGTGCATCATGCCTAAGAATATCGACTTCATTTGGAGCGCCCCCATCGAGCTGAAGTCCTTCTTTATAAGTATGGACGTGAGCAGCTTCGAGAAGTTTACGGATTTAGGCTGGTTCTTCTTGTCGATCAGCTTCGGAAGCCCCAGCAACGTCTTGACCGCTATCGCCTTCCTTGCGAGCCTGCCCTTTCCTTGCATCTCGTCCACTGCTCTCTGCAATGTCTCTACAAGTCCGGCTACGTCTATGAACCTTGTCACGGGAATTATCTTGTTATCGGAATCGAGGAACAGATAGGTTGCAGCTCCGCATGCGAAGTGTATCGACAGATCATACTTGAATTCGCCGCTGAGCGCCTCCACGAACTTGCTGATTCCGCCGGTATACGGGACAGAGAACCAGTCTTCTTTTGCAACAACCCCGTTGGTCTGCTTCTCTATCAGCTTGATGGCTCCCGGAATCGAGATCCTTTGCTTCTCCCTCAGCCTCGTAGGCATCCTGCCCACGAGGGACACGGGCTGGAAGTTGACAGCCCTCACTACGTCGCTGTTGTTCAGCGCGAAATTGATAATTGATCCCAATTCATGGTCGTTTATCGACCTTATGACTGTCGGCACTAGCACGACCCCTATCTTCGCCTTCCTGCACGCATCAAGCGCCAGAGGTGCCTCCCAGTGGTTCTTTGGATTTGCCCGCTTGCTTACTCCGTCGTAGCTCATGTAGAGCGTGCCCACGCCGGCCTTCCTTATCTCAACGGCCGTATCCGGGTTCTGCCCTAGTATTATCCCGGTTGTGTTCAGCTGTATCTGGTCGAAGCCAGCAGCCTTGGCGCGCTTGACTACTTCTATTATCTTCGGGTGCATCATCGGCTCCCCGCCGGTTATCTGAAGTGCGTTAGCCGGAATCGGCTTCGCCGACTTGAGGTTCCTGAATATCTTGTCCAGTTCATCAACACTTGGCTCGTAAATCGGCTCTCCTTCTTTTGCATAGAAGAAGCAGTACCAGCACGACAGATGGCACCTGTTCGTCACCACCACATTTGCCAGCCCGGTGTGGGTGTGGTGCCTTTCACATATCCCGCAGTCGAATGGGCAGTTCTCGCCTCCGCCTCTCCAGTTCGGATTGTCAATCCCTCTTCCGAAGTAGTTGTACCTCTTCATCTTCTGGTACATGTCATAATCTTCCCAGTACTTCTCGACCGCCCACTTGTGCTCAGGGCAGAACTTCCTTATCATGACGTTGTCTCCGTCCTTGTAAATTGTTCCGTTGATTATAAGTTTGCATTCGGGGCAAACTGTCATTGTCCTCTCTATAACCGGCATTGATTCCATCTCCTCCATTGTCCTGTGATAAGGAGCATATATGGGATCCATAGCATCGGAAGGAGCATCGCTAACCTCTGGGCGCTTGCTGTTTATCTCTTCCTGCTTTGGCACTTGAACCTGAACCTGCGCTTTGCCAGCAGTGACTTTTATCTCTTCCTCACCGCCGCAACCGCACGAGCCGCCGCCGCAGCACCCTCCAGACGCTTCGGCTTCCAGTTCATTGCCGCAACCGCAGCCGCTCTTTCCAGATGGCATTGCAGCTTCAGTTTCACCGCATCCGCAGCCTTTGCCTCCGCAGCCGCAGCTGTCTCCTGCAGAAAGACTCCCTTCGTTCAAAGATGCCTCCGCCCTAACTTCGTTCTCGTCGCCCGGATGATAACTTTGTCCTGTCATTAACATCACGCCTTTACGAAGAAAGCGTTTCCAATCTATTTAAATATGTTTCCATTTGAAAGTTTACTTCCTTTCAAAAACTGTAAGCTCATTTTCTATAATATATTGATTCTGGAGCGGCAGCTTGTGGAAAAAGTAGATGGGTACTGGGAGCGAGCGCGACGCGCTCTCTCAGACCAGTCAGGCAGTAGTCTCATTGACCGCTGCCCTTGCACCACGTTCGCCGGTGACCACAAGCCTGTATGTGGTATTCGGTATGAGCGTCGCGAAAATACCGCTCTTCCCAAAGCCGGCTGTACTGTTGAACGCCAGCGTAATGCTGTTGCCTGCTGTAAGGTTATAGCCGTTGGGGCCCTCCACCTCGCTCTCTGAGAAGGGCAGCGAAAGGCTGCCGTTTGCTCCTATTATGAAGTTAAGCTGGTCGTGGAACGCTTCATGGAAGTTAATCGCCCCGATTATCGTCTCCCTGACGGATTCGGAGCTCGCATTCGTGTTGTTGAGCCTCTGCGCTATAGTGGCATTTATCTGTGCGGTGAAGTTGCCGTCTTCGAATATGCGGTCGTTGCTTGACTTCACCTCGCCGTTGCCCTCGCTGCCGTATATCGCGCTTTTGCTGATGTTGAACATCGTCTCGGATTCTCTTGTTTTCTGCACCAGCGCGTTACTTCCGGTTGCATTGCCATTTTGGTCCTTGCTGTCTCCGCGCACTTCGTTGCCCGTCATGACGCTGTTGCTGTTCTCCGTCCCGTTGCCATGCTCGAAAGATGTGAAGTTGCCGACACCGTTGAAAAGGCCCTTGACCGCTAAGTGCTTCAACACAACAGACGAATTGCCGTTGTTCTTGATTGTCACCGCCATGTTTATGACGTTGCCCGACTCTGAAAGCGAAGCGCCGGTTATGCTTATGTTGGCGCGCACGCGGTCGAGTTTATCGCTCTCGTTCGCTTCAAGCGGCCCTCTTGCGCCGACATGTCTGTTGCTGGCATTGATTGCCGATGAAGCCAATGCAATAGCGGTGGCCTGCGGAGCCATTATGAAACCGGTGCCATTCGAGCTATATATCATTATGATGGCAGGAGAAAGATCCACAAGAGCACCGCCTGCAGAGCTCGTGCTTATGTTGACCTCTGCACTTATCTCTCCAGAAGGAATCGTTACATTGCTTGTGACGTTGTTAAGCTTTATCGTTGCGGTTGCGCCCTGAAACACTATCGAATCGAACGACTCGTTCTTCGGGACATTTGCAACTGCGAGCGTCTGCGTGAGGTTTACAATCGAAAGGAGGTTCACGCTACCGCTCGCGTTGAGGTTTGTGAAACCGCTGCCGCTCGCGGCTCCCGTCTGATGCAGTTTTATTCCGGTGTAGCTAAGAATCAGCGATTGCGTGCCTAGCGGTACTGATGGCGGGTCCGTCATGAGAAGCGTAAATTGGCTCGCAGAGCTTGACGATACAGTTGTACTCCCGAGCGAAGATGTTGTAACAGTCGATGGGGCGCCGCTCAGCGAAAGGGCTATGCCGATTATTACAACAACTATAATCAATATCCCTATTCCCACAAGAGCTCCGTGCTTCATAAGATCACATGATTATACTTCCCAATCATAAGATTAATATACTATCGCCACGTTTCGGTTTTGTTTCTATTGTTCTTGAATCTCTTCTTTTGGAAGCCGCCCCTCCCTTGCTTCCCCCTTCTGAAGCCGCCCCTCGCCTCGCTCTCGTTCCTTTGCGGACGTGCCTGCCTTTGGGGCGACTCCTTAATCTTCTTTATCGTTTCGTCAAGGCTTTTCTTGAGATCCTTTGCTATGAAATTCTTGGTATAGTAATCGGCTTTCAACGCTATCGCCACCTTTGTCGCATATGCCCTCGCTATTCTTCCTCTCTGGTCCCTGGGGGCCGCACCGACCGCTTGCAGTTTGAAAAGCACACCATACTTAGGCGGCTTGCTACCGAACTTGATGTGCTTGAAGAGCGCCTTCTCCGCTCCCAGTAGTTGTATCGTGCTTGCCGGCATCGAGGCAAGCCTTTCCATGGAGCCAGCCTTGCTCAGCATCTCTGCCGCAATCTTCTCGTCGGTAAGATAGCTTGCATTAGGCATAAGCCTCTGCGCTGCGTTCCTTATGTACCCCTCCAAGTCGTCAAGCGTCGCTGCTGTACTCTTGCTCATGCTTGCAAAGCGCTGGAGCGCCTCATGCTCCTCTTCACCCATCTCCCTGCCCATCTCCCGTGCCTTTTCAAAGACCTGTTTCGCCTTGCCCTTGTCCTCCATGGCGTTTTCTATCTTTTGATAGTCTATGTCTTTGCTGTTGAGCACCAAAGCCAGTTCAGCGAGTGTTTTCGAATTTGTTACCTTTACCTCCGGGAAGTAGATGCCGAACCATTCGCTGAGCCTCTCGTACATTATGTTGTATGACTTCTGCGTCTCGAGGAAGGCGTTTATGCTCTGTATCAGCGAATTCTCCTCGCTTGAATATGCCAGCTTGATTCCGGCTTTCGCTTCCTTAAGCATCTTCTCTCTAAGTTCTTCGAACGGTTCCTTTGCCAAAACAGCACCAGAAATTGCAATAGTATTGCATTGAAATGGTTTATATTACATTATGTTAAAGGCCTATTCATGTACGCCGATGACAACCTTTATGTAGAAGAAGGACGCCACCATTGGGGGCTTTTGCAAAGCGCAATATAAAGAAAAGGGAGACGATAATCGAATTTCAGGGAGAGATGCTGCATAGCAATTCGGATACGAAGAAATCTGGAGAATATGAGGATCATTGCATTCAGATCGGCGAAAATTTGTACCTTGGGCCCTCTGGAGATGCCGACGATTACATAAACCACTCGTGCGACCCCAACTCATGGGTGAAGAAGCTGGAGATTTGGACGTTCAGCTCTTTTAGCTCCTTTTTTGTAAAACTTTCGCCCAATTCCCCTATTTTGACATCAGTCTCTTTGCAGAATCCTTCAAATCTTCTGCAGTAGGTTCAGAATAGCCCAGCTCCACTAGCCCACCCAAATATTATGTTGCTGGAGATATTTGTACTGTTTGATAGCGGCGAGAACGCTGGTATTATATATTTTCTTTGCATTTATCCCTACGTCTTGTTATCGTGATTAAGATGATCAAACAGAACGTAGAGGCGCTTGCGAACCTAGTCGCAAGGCGGGGCATCCTCTTCCCGGCTTTCTCCGTTTATGGTGAAATTGCGGGCTTCTATGACATGGGGCCTGTCGGCCTTAGGATAAGGCAGAACATAGTCGGCGCGTGGCGCGACCTTTTCATAAACAAGCTCGGCAATCTGGAGATAGAAGCGACGATCATTGCTCCGGAGGCTGTTTTTGAGGCGAGCGGCCATCTTTCCACGTTCACGGATCCGCTCACCAAGTGCACGAAGTGCAAGAACCCCTACAGGGCCGACAAGCTTTTGGCAGAATACTTCATCAAGAAAGGCGATCTTGACGCTGCGGCGAAGGTGAAATTCTACAACATAGATGAGCTAGACAAGGCGATAAAGCAAAACAAGCTCAAGTGCCCGAAGGACAATTCGGACCTTGGCAAGGTGGAGCTCTTCAACCTCATGATGGGTACGATGCTCGGACCGCTTTCGAACATTCAAGGCTACCTGAGACCGGAGACGGCGCAGAGCATGTATATTGACTTCAAGAACATGTTCAAGATATACGGATTGAAGCTGCCGGTTGCTATAGGGCAGGTGGGAAAGGCATTCAGGAACGAGATATCCCCCAGGAACATACTGATAAGGATGAGAGAGTTCACGCAGCTCGAGCTCGAGTACTTCTTCGACCCCTCTGCGGCTGACCTTATAATCAATGGCGAAAAAGTAGACGAGAAGATATTCGCCGTAAAAGTCAACTTCCTGACAAAGGAGGCGCAAAATGTCGAGAATTCGAATGACTATGAGGAAATAGCGCTGGCTTCGCTCCTGCTCACCAGCAACATACCGAACAAGCTCATGGCTTTCATGATATACCATGAGGTACAGTTCCTGGAGTGGCTCGGCTTTAACAAGAAAGACATAAGATTCAGGAGGATGCTTGACAATGAGCTTCCCCATTACTCTAGAGGTAATGTCGAAGTGGAAGCACGGTTCAACGGCGAATGGGAGGAGATAGGCGGTAACGCCTACAGGACGGACTTCGACCTATCTAATCATCAGAAGTTCTCAAAGCAGGACATGAGCGTGGTCAATGATGAAAAGAAGATAATCCCCCATGTTGATGAAATAAGCATGGGGCTTGACAGGATATTCTGGATCCTGCTTGCGAACTCGCTTTACATGGATGACAAGCGAGGCTGGGAGGTCATGCTCCTGAACGAGAACGCCGCACCCTATAAATATGCCGTGTTCCCGCTGCAAAAGGACGAGAATCTGCTCGCCAAGGCCATGGAACTGAACAGGAGGCTCGCCGAAGATGGGGTTTCTTCTTACTACAGCGCATCGAGCAGCATAGGCAAAAGGTATGCCAAAGCGGACGAGATAGGTATCCCTTACGCGATAACCGTCGACTACCAGACCCTGGAGGACAATACTGTCACTGTCAGGGATTCGAGAGATGCCGGACAGGTCAGGAAAAAGCTCAGTGAGATAAAATGAATTTCTTTACCGGAAACGCGACGATTCCGATAAAATGCTTTGACTTGAGGCACACGTTCGAAAGCGCGCAGCCGTTGACCTTTCATGCTGATTATGATTTCGAAACAAACACGTTAGTCTACGTCTCTGGAAAGAATGTATTGAGGGTATCGCACCTCGGAGGCGGCGCAAATGGCCAGATATTTGCGGCAAGCAATGGCACCAATTTCGCGAAGTCTGAAATAAGGAAAAGGTTCAGGCTGTCTGACGACATGAGCAGCATATACAAAAAAATAAACACGGACGACTTCATGGATAGCGCGATTAGGAAATACAACGGCATGAGAGTGACGCTTAACGACCCGTGGGAGACGACGGTTTGCTTCATAATAAGCCAGTTCAACAACGTGAAGCGCATAAGGGGCATAGTCAGAAACATCGTTGGCAGATACGGCGAAGAGATCAAAGACAGCAGGGGAAACCTTATCGCCAGGACATTTCCTACGAGCGAGGCTATGCGAAAAGCCACTATAAAGGAGCTGTTCGCTTGCGGCACGGGCTTCAGGGCCAAATATCTAAAGCACGCGGCCGAATACTGCACAGAAAATATGGATTTATACAAGCTGAACCCGAATGATTATTATTCCCTCAAAGAGCGGCTCATGGAAATAGAAGGGGTTGGCGACAAGGTTGCAGACTGCATAGCGCTGATGGGCTACGGCAACCTTAGAGCTTTCCCTATTGACGTGTGGATCAAGAGGACCGTCGAGAGGGCGTATTTCAAAGGAAAGGAGCAGAAGATACAGAAAATACACGAATTCGCGGATGAAAAATGGAGCCATGTGCAGGGCTATGCTCAGCAATATATATTCTGGCAGGGCAGGAACATGGACAGCGAAATGATAAAACAACTGGTGTGACCGTGAGAGGGCTTGACAACGACGTGGAGAATATCTCTGATTTCCTTACGAAGAAGCAGAATGATTTTGACAGGGTGATGCAGCTTTCCAGGGAAATAATACGTGAGGCTGGCCAGACGATAACGCTGCTCCACAACGATGCGAAGAAAGAAGCAAGATACAGGCTCGATGATATGCGAAACAAGGTCACAGAACTGCAGGGGCTCGATTCGCAATTCAAATACAATACGCAGCAAGCATATCAGGAGTTCGCAGAAGCGACGATCTTCTTTGAAATAAAGACGAAGAAGACTATCCCCGCAAGAGCCCGGTTGAAAATAGATGAAGAGTCTTATCTTTTGGGATTGATGGATGTAGTCGGAGAACTGAAGAGGGAGATCCTTGAGGCGCTCAGGAAAAACGATATAGAAATCGCAGACTTCTATCTCGACACAATGAAAAATATCTATGATAGCACAAGAAGGCTGCGCTTTGCGGAAGCAGTGCTTTCCGGCTTCAGGAAGAAGCAGGATGTCGCAAGGATCCAGATTGAGAATGCAGGAAGCGAAATCCTCTCGTTCATGCACAGGCGCAAGTGATTTGCAAAACCTGACAAAAACCTAAGTGTGGGTGGCGCCCATTTCGCCCATTTATACTTGACATGCGTTTTTATCGGGTGGTCTCATAAGGCAGAATCAGATAATCGTTATCGTGACAATCGCCGTGGCAGCCGTTGTTGTGCTGCAGCCCTCGCGCTTACAGACGTAAGCAGGTACGAGCCACCGCCTCTTGAAAAAGAATTCGGCATAAGCGGAGGCTTTGCTGTTGAAACTAAAAGCACACCGGAAAAACTGACGGATATATTCATAAGGAATTTGTATGGGGCTGAGCCGCAGAGAGGCAGGGTCATAGAGCTCTATTTTGTAAGGCTGCCGAAGCTCAGGGACGAAGTAAACCTTGTAAAAAGCGGCGCTGACCTCAGGAAACTTGTGCGCACGAGGATTGATGCACTGTCGCGCGTGAGCCAGGAGGGCCTTGCCTACGAGATGGACCTTGTGCTCCTCAACGAAGTTTCATTGCCGCTTTGATAAGGTTCTCCTCGGATGACAGTTTGTCGACAATCCAGTTTATCTTCCTCTTATGACTTTCCATCGCCACGAGCTTCACTTTTCTGGCAAATCCTTTTTGCCGAGCGATTTTCTCCAGAGCGCGTACGTCCTTTGAATACTTCCCGTTGAGATACTTGCTTACGGCGGCTTGTGTTATGCCAAGCTTCCCCGCTATCTCCGCCTGTTCCATCTCGTAATCTTTGCTAAGCGATTTCGCCACAGCAGCTCTCACCGCTGGGATAGTGAGCTTGAAAACGTCGTTGCACTTCGTGTACATCTTATTCCTCTTCTCCTTCGAAGCCTAGCGATTCCTTGAGCCCTTCCATCAGACCTTTCTTCCTTTTCTGCGACCTTTGTGCCGGGGCACTCTGCTGTTGCTGCCTTGGCGTAGGTTTTGGCTTGGACCTGTGCGCAGGTTCTTCTTCGGGCTCTGGATTCCCCTGCTCGTCCCTGCCGGTCAGCGCCTCCTTCAAGCCGATGAACATGGATTTCTTTGGCCCTTGGGGAAATTGCTGCCCCTGCTGCTTCTGCCTGGGCTCCATCTGTTTCCATTCCTCTTCCGACTGTACGTGCTGGCCTGCCCGTTGGTCGGATAATCCGGACAGTATGCCGTCTGTGACGTCTGAAAGCATTTTTTTGCTTACCTTTGAGGTCTCCAAAAGAAGCACATTGGCATCCGTGTCGCGCATCGCTTCCCGGGCGTCTTCCTCGTCCTTGCACGTGACTGCCCTCATGCCGGAGAGCCTGTTTGCCGATATTCCGACCTCTTTGGCGTTCTGGCATATCAGTATGACTATAGTGTCGTCGGGAAGCTGCTCCTTTAGTGCACCTACAAGGCCCTTCGTGTTATCGTATTGGGATTCGCTGAGGATTGCGCTGTGGCCGCTTCCATTCAGCATGTTGGCCAGCGAAACGCCGAATTCCATCCTGTCGCTTATTATGTAGAACCTCATTTTGCCGCCTTTGACATATGCAAATGTTAGGCAAAACTATTAATATGTAGCCATGAATAGTTAAATATCAGTATTGCGATATCCTATAGGTGTTAGATTGAGAGGAAAAGATACATTAGTCAACTGCGAATCCTGCGGCAGGAAGGTTCCCAGGAACAAAGCGGTAATCGACGAGAAAGCGATAAGCTTCAACACCGGCCTGCAGAACGTCAACGACGTTAGGTTCTTCGAACGAAGAAAAATATATTACTGCATAAGCTGCGCGAAGCATAGGGGAATTTTCGAAAAGAAGAAAAGAAGGGCGATAGAGCAAAGCAAGAAGCTGTGAGCCGATGCCGGTCAATCCTGACGACCTTATAATCTTTAAGACGCGTGAGGAGGAAGAGGCTGCGAAGAAAGCCAAGAAGAAAGAGGAGAAGCCCGTTGCTGCCAAGCCGGAAGAAAAGGCACCGGTGGCTACCCAGCAGCAAGCTCCTGAAGAGGAGAAAATCCCGATAGTGCCACAGATACCTGAAGAGGCGATAGAGGCGGCAAGGGCTCCGAGCATCCTTGAAGAGGAGGCAGAGAAGGCGCAGAAAGGAAGAAATCAAAAAAGTCACAGCTCGCAGAGAAGAAAGCGGCAGAGGGGCTTTTCTGCACAAATCACCCGTGGAGGAAAGCATACGCCATATGCAACTACTGCAAGAGACCCTATTGCTATGAAGATCTGATAGAATACGGGGGGGATTTCTACGACCTTGAAGACATCGAAAATGTAAGCAAGACGCCGTTCGAGGAGGAAGAAGTGGAATATAATAGGCTTAGCTTATCCTCGTCGGCGCTGTTCATGATCACTTTTGTCGTGTTCTCCTATTTCGGATACTCTAGCGTAGTTGCTTCTGTTGCGCAGATACAGTCCACTGGCGCTTCGCAGTTCTTCGGCAATATATCCGCGAACATTACGTACCTCGAGCCGCTCGCCGGCGCGGTGCTCGCCGTTCTTGTACTGATATCAGCGGTCCTGGTTGCTGTTGAGGCCCAAAGCAGCTATAGGTTGAGCCTGGTTTCAGGTTTGCTGACTGTCGCGTTCTTCAGCTACATGTACCTGAACACGGGCGCCATATACATGCTTGCCGTAGTTTTGCTTTCGTTCTTCGGGCTTGTCACCCTGTCATATTCCAGAGTTGTGACTATTCCGGAGGAGGAGCAGCTTGAAATAGGGACGCCTAGCCAGTTAGTAGAGTCCTAGTCTGATAACGGCCTCGCCTTTCTATCTCTCCTAGCCGTTCCAGTATCCCTTCGGACCTGTCGCTTCCTTTTGCATACGCTTCCGCAAAATCACGATATTCGGCTTTGCCTACAGACCTCTTCATAAGAAGGATGTCGAGCGCCTTTTCCTCTACGGAGTTCGTTATCTCCGCCAGGCCGAAATCTATGATCCAGAGCCTGCCGCTTTTGTCCAAGAGGAGGTTCGCGGGAGTGTAATCACCATGCGATACGTTTATATTGTGCAGCTTCGCGAGCATGCGGCCCGCATCCCCGAAAGCTTTTTTGCTTGGCTTCAGAACGTTGAGCGTGCCCCCGTCGAGTTTCGTCAAGTACAGTCTGTGTTCCTCCACTAATAGAACCCGGGGCACATTTACGCCTTTCGATGATGCAAGCGCCAGTATCCTTGCCTCTTTCTTTGTCCTGGCGCGTCTTATCTCATCGTCAAGCTTCGCGATCCTGTACTCCTTTTTTATGCGGTCTTTCACCACTGCGGGAATATCCAGGACTTCGGTCTCGTATATGACGGCTTCGGCCCCTTCTGATATCTTCCCGGTCACCATCTCACCTCTGCCGAATCTACCCTGTACTTCTGGTTTATATCGCATTTCTCTATGGGCTTCTGCATGCCCGCGTCGAGCATCTTCTCCGCCACGACAGCGATCATTGCGCCGTTATCCGCATTGTACTCGTTCGGAGCGTTGTACATCCTAAATGAATGCGCTTTCGCAATAAGGTTCATCATTTCGCTGAGCCTCTTGCTCTGCGCGACGCCGCCCGAAAGCAGTATCTCCCTCTTCTTGGTGAGCAGCAATGCCCTTTCTGCCGCCTCGCACACCATCGCGAAACCAGTCTCCTGCAATGAGAAAGCCACATCTTTCGGATCGTGATCAGCAAGGCACTTCACGGCGTTGGTCAGCAAGCCGGTGAACGTGAAATCCATGCCTTTGACCGTGTACGGCATATCGAAGTACTTGCCGTTCTCCGCGAGCTTCGCTACACTCGAGCCCCATGCCGGATTAAGTTTCGCCTCCCTTGCAAAACTATCCAGCATGTTGCCTATCCCTATGTCGAACGTTTCGCCATAGATATGGTAGTGCTTAAACTTTTCTTCTGTGAATCCCAATATCTGCGAGTTGCCGCCGCTTACGTAGAGCACTATTGGGTCCTTGAAGCCCACGGCAAGCCTTGCGACTTCTATGTGGCCCAGCGCGTGGTTGACTGGCATGATCGGAATAGAGTATTTCGCTGCGATGGTCTTCGCGGTTAGCTGGCCTATCCTCAGGCACGGGCCCAATCCAGGGCCTCTGGTGTATCCTACGCCAGTTATGTCGCCCATCGTTAGGCCGGCCTTCGCCAGCGCGCTCTTTATAATTTGATTAGCGTTTTCAGCGTGGAAATCTGCCGCCTTGGCTGGGATTATGCCTCCGGCCCCTATTGGATACATTACTTTTTCATTCGATAAGATCTTGCCATTTTCAGACACTCCGACACCGAAGGTATGCGCACTGCTCTCTATCCCGAGTACTACCATTTTCGCACCTGTTGATGACAGGAATCGTAACTATACTATTGCCTGACAATTAATAAATATTTGGATGCGCCCACTATTCTCGTGATTGAATGAGAACCCAAACACCGAAATCTAGCGCTGAAGATATAACGGCTTTAGCTAGCGGTTTGGATGAAAGGCGCAGCGAGATAGCGGCTATTCTGCTGACACACCAACAGCAAGCCAGAATCGATCTGCAGAATGCTGAAGAAGAATGCGCCAGCAAGATCGCTATGGCACTCGCCGCCGACGATTCTGAAGCCGGAATGGACATGAAAAGGCTCCTGCAGGCCGCGCCGTCATACGAGTGCACGGACTTGACAAAAGAAAGCTGGGGTTGGAAGCATAGCGCCCCAGTGACATCTGAGCGTGATCCGTTCGATTCGCTGTTAAATGCAAGACTGCTCGCCACATACGTGCCGCCGTCATCTCTGTGGGCGGATGTAGACACCTATGATACAGACCCGACCTATTACATTCTTACGGAACTTGGTCGCAGGGTTGTGGAAAAGCTCAGGGGCCCTGCAGAAAAACGTGGGGAGGAGCAAACACCGCCACACAAGGTCGTCGACGACGGGATTATGGTTTACGGCCCCGTGGGAAAAGGGGCAGGCCAATAAGAAAATCGGCGTTTCTCAGGTAACATCGATATTGGACTCCTTGAAGCCCATCTTTGCGAGCACTTTCTTTGTATCCATTTTGTGCTCGCCCTGAAGCTCTATGTGGCCCTCTCTAGCAGTTCCGCCGCAGGCCAGGGCTTTCTTTAGCTCCTTTGTTGTTCTTTCTATGTCATCGGAGCTTATGCCCTCCACTACGGTCATTACCTTGTCGAACTTCGCCTTCTTGGCATAAATCTTTATTTTGTTCTCGGTTTCCCTGTCGAGCACTTTGCAAACGCAAAGTTCAAGGGGCAAACCGCAGTTCGGACACATGTCTGCCATTATATCTTCACACCTCTCTGGCCAAGGACAGTCTTTATTCTAGCAATGGTCCTACGAATCTCTCTAGTCTTGACCACCTTGCTGGCCACGCCGGTCGATGCAGTCTTCCTCTTCTCTATGCTGAGCTCAAGGTTCAGGTCATTGAGTTTTATTTGAAGAGCTGAATCCGGTAGTGACTTTACGTCTTTTATCTTGATAACAAGCACCATCAAGTCTATGACGAATCATATATTAAAATCTTTCTGTGGTGCCATTTTTATCCATTGGTATATGTTTCGGTGCGCTCAGATAGCCTTAAAAAGTCTTTTTTGCTAAAGCTCTATGCCCGTGGTGACTTATGGCTGACATAAAGAAATTCAAAACAACTTCTGATGTGAAAATACCTGAAAAGCTCATAGACCAGGTAATCGGCCAGGACAATGCCGTAAAGATAATAAAAAAGGCGGCGAAGCAGCGGCGCCATACATTATTGATAGGGGAACCGGGAACCGGTAAGACGCTTATGGCGCAGGCGATGGCAGAGATGCTGCCTACTGCGGACCTCGAAGACACCCTTGCCTATAGAAACGTCAACGATGAAAATACGCCGCTCATAAGGAGCGTAAAGACATATCCGCATCCTCCGGCGCACGGGGAGAAGCTTGGCGAAGGCCAGGGCAGGCTGATTGTGCAAAAGGAGAAGATGAAGAACAGGATGACGCTCACAAAAGGCACATCGCTCGTGACGCCGATTATCATGATACTTGTCATAATCCTGATAGGCATATCGCTGAGCGGGCTTGTGAGCGGCTACGAGATAATAGTAATCGCCGCGCTCATCCTCGGGATCATGTTCTTCGGCTCGATAATACTTTTCACCACGACCCTTACGAGGCGTGGGGGAATGATGCCTGGGCTCGGTGACTCCGGCGAACCGAAGCTCCTTGTCGACAACACCGGAATGACACATGCGCCATTCGTGGATGCGACAGGAAGCAGGGCCGGCGCGCTCTTCGGCGACGTCAGGCACGACCCTCTTCAGAGCGGCGGGCTCGGGACCCCTGCGCATCTGAGAGTAGAAAGCGGAGCGGTCCATAGGGCAAACAAGGGGGTGCTTTACATAGATGAGGTCGCAAGGCTTGAGCCGAAATCGCAGCAGGACATACTGACTGCGATGCAGGAGAAGAAGTATTCCATAACAGGGCAGAGCGAGATGAGCTCAGGCGCATTGGTGAAGACAGAGCCTGCGCCTTGCGATTTTGTGCTTGTTGCTGCGGGGAACTTCGGAGACGTACAGCAGATGCACCCGGCGCTTCGTTCCAGGATTAGAGGTTACGGCTATGAGGTGTTCATGGAGTCGACAATGCCGGACACCATTGCAAACAGGGAAAAGCTGGTGCAGTTCGTAGCGCAGGAAGTCAAGAAAGACGGAAAGATACCTCAATTCGACTTCGGCGCCGTACAAGAGATAATAGAAGAGGCGAGGAGAAGGGCAGGCAGGAAAGGCAGGCTCACCCTTGTGCTCAGGGACCTTGGGGGCCTCATAAGGGCGGCCGGCGACATTGCCGCGGAGAACAGGAAAGGCGTCGTCACGCGGGAAGATGTTATACAGGCAAAGGCGCTTGCGACCCCGATAGAGGCGCAGGCGGTCTCCCAAGAAATAGAATACAGCAAGGATTACAGGGTATTCATCAACAAGGGCTATTCCGTAGGCAGGGTCAACGGACTTGCAGTAATCGGCGGCTCCATACTTTCAGCCGGGATAATTGTGCCTATCGTGTCCGAAGTCACCCCTGCGAGCTCGAGGGCCGAAGGGAAGTTCATACCCACGGGCAAACTCGGGAAAATAGCGAATGAGGCGGTAAAGAACGTCAGTGCGATAATCAAGAAACATATGGGCAAGGACGTAGCGAATTATGACATGCACACGCAGTTCCTGCAGACATACGCCGGAATAGAGGGCGACAGCGCGAGCGTGTCGGTCGCGGTCAGCATAATATCCGCCATGGAGGACATACCAGTCGACCAGTCGATTGCGATGACTGGATCGCTTTCTGTGCGTGGCGAAGTGCTGCCGGTTGGCGGAGTGACCAGCAAGGTCGAAGCGGCGATAAACGCCGGCATACACACTGTGATAATACCATCGAGGAATGCCGATGACATATACCTTGACAAGGAAAAGCTGAAGAAAGTCAAGATCATACCGGTAAAGACACTCGCAGAAGTTCTGAAGCACGCGCTCAAGCAGAGCAAGAGGCGCGATGATATCATAAGAGAGCTCAACAAGGAGAAGTGAAAAGATGGCGAAGAAGGAAGAGAGGGCTTCCCAGACCAGGAAGCTTCTGGAGGATTTTGGGACAGAAATAGTCAGAGAGGTGAGGAGCCAAAGGAGCCCGAAGTTCAAGACAGCCGCAAGGAGCAGGAGCAACATAGTCTATGATCCGAAGAAGGGGTTCCTCGCCCTGGGAAGGAACATGGAAGAGAGGAGCTTCCTAAACGTCGCACAAACGAAGAGGTTCATGCAGACGGTGGCGGTAGCGGCAAAATGCGACAAGTTCGTGCGCGAGAGCCTGCACACGTCCATCAGGGGGCTCTTTTACCAATTGAAGTATTCGCTCGGCGAAGACATAGAAGAAAACATATTCAGCGAGCAGGCAGAATCCAATCCTCTAATAGAAGACCTCGAGACGGCTCTGAATGTCAAGAGAGAGGACTTCAACCTGACGGCGAACAGGAAGGGGGTGCTTGCCGGAAACATGAGGGTCGTCGACAAGTATGGCGGTGAAGAGGTCGAGATCGATACGAGCAAAACAGGCAGGAGCGGCTGGCAGATACCGAGTGATGTCGACAACGATATAGATTTCGTTGACGTTAAGGCGAAGTATGTGCTTATAGTCGAGAAGGATGCGCTCTGGCAAAGGCTAAACGAGGACAAGTTCTGGCAGAAAGAGAACTGCATACTCATATCGCCGCAGGGGCAAGCGGCCAGGGGCGCAAGAAGGCTGATAAGGAAACTTGCCGACAAGGACCTGCCGGTGTACGTATTCAACGACGGCGACGCGTGGGGGTGGTACATATATTGGACGATAAAGACAG
>JAKAPD010000059.1 GCA_021812025.1 Microcaldota archaeon
CCCGATGGCAGCAAGATACTGCATGAGAAAGGAATACTCGACCTTCCCGATTTCCTTGTCAACTCTGGAGGTGTGATCGGCTCGTATTTCGAATGGGTGCAGAACCAGACCCACGAGTACTGGACAGCAGATCAGGTATACGCGAAGCTGGATTCCATAATAACCAAGTCTTTCAAGGATACGATGGACCTCAGGAAGAAATACGCCGATCAGAAGACCAACATATCTCCAAGGACTGCAGCTTACATAATAGCCGTAGACAGGGTAGCAAAAGCGATGAAGGCGCGCGGTTGGTACTGAGCCGATTCAAGGCGCCGAGTAGCCCTTCCATGTGGATGTATAGCTGACTCCCAAAGACGTTCCATTATAGCCGTTGCCGCTGTAATCGTTCCCGTTGCCGTTGAGCGGGTACCATGCAAACAGGTCGTTTAGATCAAGCGGCGCACCACCGATGCCCTGCTGATACTGCGCAAGCAGGCCATTGTATGAAAGTCCGGCAGTATACACTTGCACATTAGAAATGTTACCGACAAACGCAGATCCGTAATTTACGGTGCTGCCTATATGGTAATGATTGGTACTCGGGTTGAGCTGTGTGCTTTCTGCCGCACTTGTGCAGGTGAGTGATGCGCCCGAGGAGACGCAAACGTTAAGGGAAGCAGGTCCGTTCAACGTGGTCGCACTGTAATTTCCAGCTATGAAATACCATTTGCCAGGCGTAATTGCCCCCGGCGCAGTCGTAACTTTCTCTGGCTGAATGCATACCAAGTTACATACGTCAAAAGATACGCTTCCGTCGCTGTTTATCGAGAAGCCGCCGATGCTAGCATATTGCTGTGTAATATACTGCGTTGTTGCTGGCAAAGCAGATACGTATACCCAAGCGGTTTGCGTTTCGCTGCCCGAGGACCACGTTATCGGAATTCGTATGCCGCCGGACCCGGAAAAGCTTGCAACGTCTTGCGGAAGTCCAGTACACTCTCCGGTTTTGCCTATTTGTGAAGTCGTGCCGGGACCATTGGGTCTGATAACATGGCACGATCCGGCTGGAAGCTTGCCCCCCAGGTTCCCGGTCGAAGACACGATTGTGACATAAAGGACGGCGAGCACTATGGTTATTATAAGTATTGCCCATCCGTAAGTGATCACATATTCCAATGCGCTTTGCGCTTTCAGCTTTTTCTCCACGAACCCCATGGTTTCATAAGAACAAACAAACTTTATAAACATATTGATGCTTCTCGCACAAAGGTTTTTATATGATAAAAACGAAGTCATATTGATTTCCTAGCAGATTCTAGACATTAAAGTGAATTAGATGAGCCAATTCGGAATACAACTTCATTCAAAATCCAAGACAAAAAGGTATGGCAACGGTAAGAGGAAACTGAAGTTCAGGGACAAGAGGAAGAGCGAGATAGGCAACTATTTCTCGGCTACGAAGATGTCAACGGCGAACGAAGAAAAAGACACAAGGAAGGCCATAAGGCGTCGAGGCGGCGCCAGAACGCACGCGCTTAAAAGGGCTGCCTTCGCGGTCGTGCTCTTAAAGGGCAAGTACCAGAAGTCGAGAATAAAGGGCGTGCTCGAGTCAAGGGACAACAGGAACTTCGCAAGACAAAACATTATCACCAAGGGAACGGTGATAAACACAGAGCTTGGGAAAGCCGTAGTGATAAACAGGCCCGGAAAAGAGGGCGATGTGAAGGCAAAGCTAATAGAGGGTTGAAATGCCAATGCGCGTTTTCGAATGCGACCCTTCAGAAGTGAAGGCTCTCAAGAAAGTCCTAGAGTACGATCCCTATCTTGACAAAGCCCTCAACGAGGAGCAGCTGAAAAAGCTCCGCGACGACAAGCTCGCGAATGTGATTTTTGTAAGGCAGAAGTACGACCTAAGGGAAGGAAGAGCGATAGGAATCAACGAGAGCAAGTTCTTTTTGTATATAGAGGCTCCCGAAGAGTTCCTTTCGCTCGCAGAAGAAAAGCTAAAGAAGGAATTCAAAAGCGTGAAGAGGGCTTCGCCAGAAATAGAAGGCAAGTTCGCTTCAGTGATAAAGGAAGAGGAAGAAAAGGCAAACCAGGGATTTGGCGCAATATTCGGTGGTTGATTGAACCTCTTGAGCTCCGACGACCTTTCAAGAGAGCAGATAAATAAGATATTCTCTATCGCAGATCATATTTCAGATGGCAAGGAGGAACTCGCGTTGGCCGACAATGCGACAATGGCGTTGCTTTTTGAAAAACCATCGACAAGGACAAGGCTCTCTTTTGAAGTTGCGATGGCGCAGCTAAACGGCTCTGCGTTCTATATCGACAGGCATACGTCCCAGCTTTCAAGGGGTGAAACCATAGCCGATACGGCGAAGGTGCTGGGCAGCTACTGTGATTTTATCGCTGCAAGGCTGTTCAAGCAGAGCGATCTCGTGGAGCTGGCAGAAAACGCCGTCGGTGTCCCTGTCATAAATGCATTGACCGATATCGAGCATCCAACCCAGGCTCTCGCAGACCTTTACACGATAAAGGAATTCAAGGGGAGCATAAAGAACATGGAGATAGCGTTCATTGGCGACATAGCGACCAATACTGCAAATTCGCTCATGCTGACGGCAGCGAAGCTGGGTGCGAACGTCACGCTCATAGGGCCAAAAGGCTACATGCCGAATTCCACATATGTCAACAAGGCAAAAGAGTATTCGAAGACAAGGGTGACTTCCTCATTGGTGGAGGGCCTTGAAGGTGCAGACATAATATATACGGACACGTACGTGAGCATGGGCGAAGAGAAATATGCGGAAAAGAGGAGAAAACTTTTCTCCGGTTATCAGGTAAACGCAAAAGTGGTATCGATGGCGAAGAAGGATGCAAAAGTAATGCACTGCCTAATGGCACACCGCGGCGAAGAGATAACATCAGAAGTGCTCGACGGACCCCAGAGCATCGTCTGGACGCAGGCTCGCAACAAGCTTTTGCTCAACAAAGCGATAATCCTGTTTTTGTCCGAGAATACAAAATGATAACAAGCTATAAGCTTTTAGTTGCAATAGTGGTTTGATAAGATGGATTTGCTTGCGAGGGTTGGGATTCTGATCGTGATAATAGTCGTCATCTTCAGCGCATTTATACTGGTATTTTCCAACGGTGCGCCGCAGAAATTGACCCAGCAGCAGGCGGTGCAGACTGTTTTAAGCGATGTGCAGACCGGGAACCCCGGTGCGCAGGTCAACGTGATAAACGTTACGGGCTCGCGGCTTGAGAACGACAGTTGGAGCATAACTTTGGGGGTCGTATACAACGCGACACGGCCCTGCCCGACATTGTCGATAGAGAGCTACGATTATCCTGCGACGGGGTTGGTGCCGACAACCGACAACCTTTACACGTCAAACTGCCAGATATTCAGCTTCAGCGCAGCGCCTTATTATGTGGTAAGCTCTGCGCAGATCGCGATGGTAAAGGCGCACAACTCTGATAGCAATCTGAGAAACTATACGAAAGATTTCGGCTATGACAGCGTCAACGCCTCTGCTATTTTCTATAGCACACTGAAGCTTTACGGAACCACATACCAAAAAATATGGCTCGTGAACTACACCGCATCCAACGCGAATTATGGAGTGTACGATCTTCTTAACCAATCCGGCTATATTGTCGCATCCGGCCAAAATTAGCCGCGGATTATTTTTTGAAAGTCTCGCAGTTTTTTGCTAAACCGCTGTTTTTTTCCAAAAAAAAGCAAAAATCCGCCACAGTTTTTTGCTGAAAACTTGTTTTTTCCCAAATTATCCGATACGTTTTTATCAACACAAAACTGCACAAAGCTTAAAAAGGTTTTCAGATAATCAAAGAACAGGCGATTAGATGAGCGACATTGTAGGAAACTATTTTGGCCAAGGTACGAGCGGAGGTTCTGATGAGATATTCAGTTCCACTGAGATAAAGATAGTAACAGCGGGTTTTGGAGGGGCAGGGAACAACATCGTGAACAGGCTTCTGAAAGCAGGAGTCAAGGGCACCGAGTTCATCGCCGTCAACACTGACGCACAGCACTTCAAGATAATCGATGACAGAATAAAGAAGATTCTCATAGGAAGGACGATTACAAGGGGCCTCGGCGCAGGAGGCGACCCCGTCGTGGGCATGAAAGCCGCGGAAGTCGACAGGAACCTTATAGAGGAGGCGTTCTCAGGAGCGCAGCTGATATTCCTTTGCGCAGGAATGGGTGGAGGTACAGGAACAGGATCCATCATAACGGCCGCGCAGATCGCAAAGGAATCTGGGGCAATAGTTGTTGCATTCGTGACTTATCCGTTCGACCTCGAAA
>JAKAPD010000060.1 GCA_021812025.1 Microcaldota archaeon
GAGCCACGACGGTAGCGACTTGATCGGAAACAGCGCGCCGCTCAGGAAGAACAATGGGAACACAACGAAGCTAGAAATCAACCCGAAGCCCTCCGGGCTCTCCATGAAAGAGCCTATGGTTATCCCTAAGCTAACGATGCTCACTATGAATAGGAGTATAAAAGCCAGAGCTATTAGGAGTGAGAACACCCCGAAGTGTATTCCAAAGAATGTGCCCAAAATGAGCAGTATTGCAATCTGGACGAGTCCATCTGTTGCACCTCCGAGCACCTTGCCAAAGAAAATAGTGGTCCTGCTGATAGGGGCTACAAGAACCTCTTTCAGGAAGTCGAGCCTTTTGTCGAGTATTATGTAAAGGCCGTAGAAAAGCGAGCCGAACAAAATGGTGAGGGCGAGTATCCCCGGATATATGAACTGCTGATAGTTGCCGCCTATAGATGGGAGTTCCCCAAGGCTGGAGCCCAATCCTGTGCCGAAGATGACAAGCCACATCAGCGGCTGTATAAGAGAAGATACCAATCTGGACTTTTCCCTCCAGAATACCTTGAGTTCCCGCAGCCATAACGCGTGCAATCCTGATAGTTCGCTCATAATGTCACCTGCTCCTGCTGGCTATCATCCTTTCAAACCAGCCGCCTTCTGCCTCTGTGTCCCTTATCTCCCTTCCGGTATAGTGCAGGAATACATCGTCCAGAGTGGGCGACCTTGACTCCACGCTTTCGACTTTTCCCGCTTTTTTGAGTATTTCCTGAAGGTGCGTCCCAGAGTCGTTGACCGACAAAGATATAAAATCTCCGTCTTTCTTTATGCGCTTCACGAATTTGAGCTTCTTGAGTGCTGCCATGTTTGGATTGGAAACCTTGAGCCTGATGACATCGCCGCCAAGAGCCCTCTTCAGCTTTGCCGGTGCATCGAGCGCTACTATCCTGCCCCTGTCTACTATAGCCACCCTGTCGCAAAGTTCGTCCGCCTCTTCCATATAGTGGGTGGTGACTATTATCGTGACCTTTCGCTCCTTAACGAGCTTCTTTATATAAGTCCATATGTGCACTCTGGTCTGTGGATCGAGCCCCAGAGTGGGTTCGTCAAGGAAAAGTATTTTTGGCTCGTGGAGGAGTCCTCTCGCAAGCTCGAGCCTTCTCCTCATGCCGCCGGAATACCTTCTTACCATCTCGTTTTGCCTATTTGTCAGGTCGACGAGTTCCAATGCCTCTTTTATCCTTCCGCTTATGAGGTGCTTTGGCACACCGTAGAGCAATGCATGCAGGTACAGGTTGTCTTTTCCAGTGAGCTCGTCATCTGAGCTCGGCTCCTGGAACACCATTCCTATTGATTTCCTGACCTTCAATGGCTCTGTGATAATGCTGTGGCCGCCAACAAATGCATTCCCAGAGGTTGGTTTCTGCAGAGTGGCCAGCATGGAAAGGGTAGTAGTCTTTCCTGCCCCGTTGGGTCCGAGCAGCCCGAAAATCTCCCCTTCGTTTATCTTTAGGCTTATCCTGTTTACTGCAGTAAGCTGACCAAACTTCTTGACAAGGTTGTTTGTCTCGACAACATACATAAAATCATTTGTTTATGTTCAATTCGCACGATTCTGAACATGCGATTATCTCGCTTTTCCTCAGCGATTGCGCATCATGCCCGTTCATCGTCAGATTTGCCGCAAATTCCTCAGAGTTCTGCCCTTTTGTATAGATTACATCGGCGCCGCAGGCCTCAATATACTCTACCGCTTGCCAGAAATCTGCGTGGTCGCTGAGCGCAAACTGCGCATCGGTATTGAACTTCGCCATTTTTGCAAAGCCAGTCGCCACAGCGGTATAAACTTTTCTTTTATAATACGAAGAGAACTCCCGCTTTGCCGCATCGAGCGCGTAATTCTCTATTACGCCTACGAAATTCCCCCTTGCCAATTGATGGTAATCGGACCAGCTGTCCACCTCAGATGCATAATCGAGTTTTACGCCGCTTCTCTCATAGGCCTTATTGGCGCTGCTTATCCCATTGCTGACTATCGGGACCACGCCTATCTCGTTCAGTATCATTATCAATTCCTGGGCCTTCCCCATGGAATAAGTGCCGAAGAGCACTATGCCGCTGTTTAGTTTTCTATCGGTCCATAGCTGGAGCGCGGATTCCACTCCATTCCTGTCTTCGAACTGTATTTCTGGGTCGCAGTAAGTGGAGTCAATTATCGCAATGTCCGCCTCTTCTATCTCTATCTTCTCGCAGGCTCTGGATTCCTGCAGTTGATAGTCCCCCGTGTAGACTATCCTTTTCCCATTTGCTTCATCATCGATAAGCAGCTGTTTAGACCCGAGCATGTGCCCGGCATCGAGCAGCCTGACGGCTTTGCTGGAGTATTTTGTCTGCACCGGGTTGATTCCTTTTGCCTCTTCAAGGAGTTTTATCGTCGCCGGACTAGCAAGGATGTTCTTCGAGCTTTTTGCAGATGATATATGGTCAGAATGAGCATGGGAAATGAAATCTATGTCTGCACCCTTCTCTTTCCTGTCGAGAGAGATCAGGCACTCGTTTACCTGTATCATAGAGTCGCCACTCTGGCATTGGGAAGAAAACTATTAATAGCTTAATATCAAAGTAGAACATAAGATCGGTCTTGTTATGGTTGAGAATGTAATAATCATAGGCTCAGGTCCAGCCGGTCTCGCCGCGGCGATATACACTGCAAGGGAGGGTTTTAATCCGCTCATGCTATGCGGTGCAATCGCGGGCGGACAGCTGCTTCTTACTACCGCTGTAGAAAATATGCCTGGATTTCCAGACGGTGTCCAAGGGCCGGAGTTAATAGATAGGATGACCAAACAGGCGCAAAAGTTCGGTACACGGATGGAAAATGTCGACGTTGTAGATGTGGACTTCAAATCAAAGCCGTTCAAGGTAAAAACTGCCGAGAAAACCTACGAGACCTATGCTGTCATAATTGCAACAGGAGCTAATGCCAAGACATTAGGAATCCCTTCAGAGATGGAGCATATGGGCAGGGGGGTAAGCACATGTGCGACTTGTGATGGGGCATTCTTCAAAGGAAAAGACAACGTCGTAGTAGTGGGCGGCGGAGATACCGCCATGGAAGATTCAAATTTCCTGACGAGATTCGTGAAACAGGTCACTATAGTACACAGAAGAGACGCCTTCAGGGCGAGCAAGATAATGCAGGATAGAACGCTATCAAATCCAAAGATAAAAGTGGTCTGGAACAGCAGCGTCGAGGAGATACTCGGAACCGACGCGACCGGTGTGACTGGTGTTCGCATCAAGAACCTTGTCACAAATGAGGTTTCCACAATTCCTGCACAAGGGGTTTTCCTTGCAATAGGATACACCCCAAACACAAAATTCCTAACAGGAAAGCTGCAGCTTGACGGACAGGGCTATCTAATAACAAAAGAAGAGGTGCTTACGGACATACCGGGTGTTTTCGTAGCCGGCGATGTGTCAGACAAGTTCTACAGGCAAGCAGGCACAGCAGCGGGCAGCGGGATAAAGGCGGCCTTGCATGCACGGGAGTATCTCCAGAGCACGCAATCCAGCCAGAAATAGTCAGAAAAGCTTCATTTGCCCTTTTCCAGCGGTGAAGGAAGATACGCGGACCCCGACTTTTCTAAAGAGCCTCGCAGCAACAAGCTCCTTCATCAATTCGTGTGAAGTGCTCTTCAGCAGTTCCAATGAATCGGAGTAGCTCACAAAGCTCTTGCTCTTTATCTTATCGGAGAAATCTGTGTATTTCGCCTTTACAGTTATGGTCCTATAGGAAAGATTCTGCTTTTTCAGCTCTGTTATCACCTCTTCTGAAAGCGCATCGAGCATTTTATTCACTTCTGAAAGATCGTTTGTCCTGTTATCAAGAGTGCGCTCCCTGCCTATAGAAAGCACCTTCCAGACCTCTACGACTCCGCTGTCGTCTTTTCCATTTGCCAGCCTGTAAAGCTCAGGTCCGAATGAGCCAACTGCGACTTTCAATGTAGCAGGATCAGATTCTGCAAGGTCGTCTATTGTCTTAATTCCTATTGCATTTAGACGTTCTGCGGTCTTGCTGCCAACGCCGGGTATCGCATCAACATCTTTTTTTGATACGAACTCCTTGATTTTCTCTTCTTTGACCACTTTCAATCCGTCTGGCTTGGCTGCATCACACACCATCTTAGCCAGAATCTTGCCTTTAGTCACACCGACTGTGCACGGAAGGCCTATGGTAGAATTCACCGCATGCTTTATCTCCTTAGCGAATTTCTCGGCGTCCAAATAAGAAATGCCATCCAAATCCAAGGCGGCTTCGTCGACGCT
>JAKAPD010000061.1 GCA_021812025.1 Microcaldota archaeon
AAAATGCCAGAAAGGCATTTTACTTATCAAACATGGATTAGAATGATTCTAAGCAGCGGATTTGCGATAGAAGATTATGTCGATGCAAAGCCAATAAAAGCAGGTAAAAAAGCCAATCCTGACGCATATGCCCTGACTTCGTTCTTGCCTTACTTCTGTATTTTCAAATTAAGGAAACCTTAGCGACCTATATCTACATTACAGCAGATGATTTTATAATGCATTAAAGAATATTGTTTTAGCATTGAGATTAACTGGCTGATATTGGCAATCGCATTGTACTTTAGGCTTAAATCCCAAATGCAGTTATTTATATGGCTTAAGCATTCAAAAGTCCCAATAATTCATGCGCAAGTGCTTCCGACTTCGCCTTCGGAATGCCCTCTATCTCTATTCCTGGGCCGGTTTCAAGTACGTGTCTGTTGTATTCGATGCCAGGCTGTGCCCTGACTATCGACTCCGTAGCGAAGATCAGGCTGATAGGCTTTCCAGCTTTTGCGTCATTTGCTACTTTCTCCTGACCCTCTTTGTACGGTATGAACAACACTGGAAATTCCTTCTCTTGTGCGAGTATCACGCCTATCTTTTCCAGCTCTTCCTCGCCGAAATCCCTCTTTCTCATGAGTACAAGATCGACATCGTCATCTTGCGATGGAAAACCATCCTTTTCAAAATAAGAGCCTCTTCCAATGACACCGTCTATTAGGCCCTCATCATGGAGCCTCTCCAGCAGGCTCCTGGCTCTTCCAAGATATCCCGCCAGATGCTGCTTCTCATCCAATGCACGTTCTTTTTCCTCTGCAAGCTTATTCCTGCATTCCTTAGCTTGATCCGGTCTTCCCGCGATTACTATATCAGCCTTGGCATATTGGTCTGCAAAGTAGCGATATTGCCTTGCCGGGGTCGTAATAATATAGACGTCCTTCGCGCTCACTTCTACCGAAACTCCGTACTTGCCATGCACCACGTTTCTCAGTTCTCTTGCCAGCAGCACCTTCTTGATAACATCCGTTTCATTCCTTCGAGGGTTGCTTTCGAGCTGCCGCCGCAAGCGATCATATGCCATGTCGGTTATCGGCCATTCTATTCCGTGGAAAACCTCCAATTCTTTGAACGACATTTTCGTCTTATCCACCATGTTAGTATGAGCTATTTAAAGTTTATAAAACCGAGCGCGTACAATTCCAGTTTCTTGGGAGCTGTCCTGTCCTTTTGCATTTACAGCCATTTACTGCACAGTGCAGCGTTTCCACATTGTGCTCTTTATCATAATGAAAAATCCAGCCGTTAAGATCGGATATGTCGTGCTTGCAGAAGCCGCATTTCTTTATTATTGCACCAATCCTGATCATTCAATCACTCATATATTTTGAAAGCAAAATCTACATCCCTTATGGCTGTACTGCGGAGCAGGGCGATATCAACGTCAATCGAATCTTACCATATAGTTCACTTTGTCCTAATAAAGCCCAGTTTCTCGAACAGCCTTTTTGCTACCTGTTTTCTTAATCCATTATCATTTTTCTCATGAACTTTTCCCCTATGTCATTTTTTCTTGCATCGGCGAAACATATGGCAAGGCCAATGCCATTCACCCGCTCCGCAAATCGCAGGCTCTGGCACCTAAATTAATATCTCACAATACCCGAAAATTGTACAAAAAGTTATTAATCAGAAGTCCCGAATCCACATTATGGCAACTTATGAAGACTTCTTGAAAGTGGACATGCGGGCCGGGAAGATAGTGGCGGTGGAGGATTTTCCAAAGGCGAGCAAGCCCGCTTACAAGGTCCAAGTAGACTTCGGCTCAGGGATAGGGCTGAAGTGGTCGAGCGTCCAGGCGAAAAAGGCATATGCAAAGGAAGAGCTGATGGACAGGCAGGTTATCGGGGTGGTGAACCTGCCGCCAAAGAACATTGCTGGCTTCATGTCGGAGGTGCTGTTGATTGGCGTCGACATGGAAGACGGAAGCCTTTCACTCCTTGAGCCGAGCAGACGCCCGGCAAGAATAGGCAGCAGGGTTTACTGAGCCGAGAGATTAAATAACTTTTCTGCATCTTACTTATGATGGAGGCTGGCTCAAAGAAGAAGCAAGGTCCAAAATGCGAGGTCTGCGGCTCGATAATGGAGAACATAAGAACTTGCAGGCAGAAATGCAGATCCTGCGGCCGTGAGATAGACTGCGAGGACTGCGGGCTCGAGCGCTGATGCTAAGACTTTCCATCCTAATACTTGTTTTGGATTAAATCGCAATAGTAAAATCTTTTTTCCCTAAGGACAATATCTCCTTTCTCAAAATTTATCTTTTTCTTAAAAATAGGGCCGTCGTATACGAACGAATGGAATTCGCCGTTCTCCCCGCAAGGATCTACCTTTTCTGGCAGGTCAGCAAGCAGTCGCTCGTCGAACTCTCTTCCAGCAAAACTCTTGTCGAGGACCTTCGAATCTATGCATGTGAGCACAGCCTTATAGCCCAAGGATATAAAAGTCTCTGCCAGTTCGGCGGTGTCCCTGTTCCATATCGGGAAGGTGCATTCCATCCCGGCACTTTCTGCAAGCTCTATTCTTTTTCTCTTCAGCCAGTCCAGGAATATATCTCCAAAGCCGATACAATCGAAGCCCTTGGCCTTCATCGCAGCGAGCTTCGCTTTCATCTTCGTCTCATAATCCGCGTCAGAAGAGGCTTTTGAAAGCATAACCTCCTCCAAATGAATCTCTATAGAATCGGAGTGTGCCATTAGGAGCTCGGTTCTTACCCCGTGTATGCTTATCCTATTGTAATCTTCGGTTACCGTTGTAAGGAGCGAGTTTACCTCTTTATCGTTTGACAAGAGCTCGTGCAGCGCCATCGTGCTGTCTTTACCCCCGCTCCATGAAAAAACAATGCCCAATTGATCAGGCTGAATCCGCTGGCAATTTATTTAGTACTTCACAGTTCAAAAAAGAATTTAAATACATGCTTCCATTACCAAATCATGAAAATGGCAGTGACAGTGATAGTGTCAATAGTGCTGGGTATTATAATAACCCTCGCGACCGGAGCAATCAACACAACTCCTAAACTGGTAGGCGCGACATGGTACGGATGGCCTGCGGCGTGGTATACCGTGCCAGTTGTCCCAAACCCCGTCTGGAACCTCAACTATGTCAATCTCCTGATTGACATAATAGTCTGGTTCGTGATAGTGCTAGTGATACTGTCAATCATAAACTTCGCTACGAAGAAAAAGAAGTGACAGTTCTTTGACGTTCAGCGCAAAGCGGTTTCACGGCTAGAGCCTTTGCTTGCCTTTAAATAAGTTTCTTTTTATATTCTATCGTGGTTGATTGCCAATACCTAGCAAGCTTAGGTCGCAAGGTGCTCTCGAATATCTGATGACATACGGCTGGGCTGTGCTAGTGATCGCAATAGTGCTTACCCTTCTGTTCGAGCTAAATCTTCTGAGCTCCGGCTCTTTCATAGGCCAACGCTGCGTAGGTGCACCTGGCTTTTCCTGCGGGATAAACTACCTGTCTACAAACGGCACGCTTTCGGTCACAATATCGCAATTCACACGCGACCAGATTGACATATACGGCGCGTCGTGTGCCTCTTCACCAGGACCGTCCGGGCCTGCATTCGGCAACACCGGCGTTGCGCCGTCGTCGCAGTATGTGGAAGCAGTGAATGGCAAACAGCTCAACGGCCTTCCCGCCGGGATTTCACCAGGTCAGGCGTTCTCTTTGGCAGTCGAGTGCTTCGAATCGAGTGCGACCCCGAACATGACAATAGGTTCACCGTTCCAGGGCACGATATGGCTGAATTACACCACCCCGACGGCTTCAGGATACCAGATAACACCAATAACCTCGCTTTTATCTACGCAAGTCAGCAGCATAGGCGCGTCTATCTCGCCATCCCAATGTACACCGGTCGTGTTCGCAACCAGTACTTCGCTCTCTAGCGACCTTATTACCAACTGCGACGTGATAATAGATTCCGGCGTAACGCTCACGACAGATGGATACAGCATAATAAGCGGAGGAACGTTCAACAATATGGGAACTGTCGAAGCTGGCTTCCAAAACAACGGCGCCCCCGCGCAGACAAACGTAGGGAGCGACCTGTTATTATCCCCTGGCGCGGGCAACCCCGGAGGCAATGAATTCAGCTCATACGCGGGCTCTGGCGGCGGAGGCCAAGGTGTATGCGAATGCGGCACATGGTACTTGAATGGCGGC
>JAKAPD010000062.1 GCA_021812025.1 Microcaldota archaeon
TAGAAGCCCGACCGGAGTCAGCGCGGCTGCGGTATACATCGCGGGGGCGCTAGCAGGCGAAAGGAGGACGCAGAAAGAAGTGGCCGATGTAGCCGGCGTCACAGAGGTCACCATCAGGAACAGATACAGGGAACTGAAGGAGCAGCTCAACATAGATGTTAACCTCTGACTTGATAGGAATGAGATTCGGTTATGTTGCAGCAGGGCTGACGATCCTGCTGTTCCTATTTTCCTATGCCGGAGCCCAGCCTGCGAGCGGAGGTGCACGTTCGATAAACGCGACGATAAACTCCACTGCTGCTTACATACAGCTAGTGAACGAGAGCGGATACCTGATATTTTACCCCAACGTGACAAACGCAACCGGACTATACAACAAAGCGGTAAACATATCTGCCAGTGACCCAGCTGCGGCGTTGACGCTGCTTTCAGAGGCACACGACAGTGCACAGCAGCAGTTGCAGCAGATCTCGATTTACAGGAATGATTCATTTGTCGTCGTAGCCATTATTTTTGCCGCGTCTGCGCTTGTGCTCTATTTCGTGATGAGGGCGCCCAAAAAGGGAAAAATGCCGTCACGGAAATAGGAATCCTCTTTGTATGTTAGACATTTAGCAAACATTTGCGTTCCTGTAGAACACATTTAAAAACCTTTATTACAAATTTAAATTATCCAGGGGTGGATTTGAATGGACGGAGTAATAGAAGTTGTAGAACCAGGAACAGTGCATCAAGTTCGGGTTGATGCAAAAGGGGCGAGGGATGAAGGGATAGGGAAAATTGGCAACCTAGTTGTTTTTATTAAAAATGCCAAGACGCGAATAGGAAATATGTACAAGATCAAGGTGACGAAGGTCTACAGGACATTCGCGTATGCAGAGCTTACGGAAAGCTCGAGGAAGTTCGTCGGGAACGGAAGCCTTGTAGAGCTGGGTTGAGCTTGCTGGAAGAAAGCCTTTTATACCTATGTCTGTCTAATAGTACTGTCAAGCTTAGCGACCTTTGAATTTTTGCTTGGCAGTAAAACATAGGGTGTGTTTTACAAATGATTTATGCGTTTATTTTCTGGTGTGACTAATGGCGAAAGAGAATTCTGGAATCGATTATAGGAAGATAATGAAAGGTACAACCACGATAGGCATAGTATGCGCCGATGGGGTAGTCCTCGGTGCGGATTCTAGGGCCACTATGGACACTTTCATAGCAAGCACAGAAGCGAAGAAGATATTCAAAATCGATAATAATTTGGGCCTGACCATAGCGGGCAGCGTCGGTGACGCGCAGGAATTGGTCAGGATACTGAAGGCGCAGAACGAGATTTACAAGATGAACGAGGGAAGGTCATTGTCGCCAAAGTCTGCGGCTTCGCTTCTTTCCGTCATACTCCAGCAAAACAAGATGATGCCTTTCTATGTCGGCCTCATGGCCGGCGGAATGGACGGCGATGCCCCTCAGCTGTTTAGTCTCGATCCTCTTGGCGGCACTATTGAAGAGACGAAGTTCGCATCGGTAGGGAGCGGCTCTTTCACGGCGCTCGGCTACCTGGAAGATGTTTACAAGAAGGGCATGACGACAAAGGAGGCGCTGAGGGCCACGGCCAGGGCGCTCGCAATAGCGATGAAGCGTGACGCGGCTACCGGCGACAACATGTTCATTGTTTCGATAACGAAGAACGGCCTTGCCGAATTCACGGCAAAAGACATTGAAAAGTTCACAGCGAAGTAAGGCGAAATCCGATTTCATGCGTTTTATTCAGATTCGCGATTTTGAGAGAGAAGTGGGTTCAGTAAATAAACGTTTTGCTAGTCATTTCAAGTGATGCATTGGAAGAGAAAAAGAACGGGAACGGCGATAAAAGCCATTCCGCCGAGCTGTTCAAAAGGATAGAGAGCATGCTTCCCGGCGAGGTGGGCTTCATCAAGGCGGAGTTCGAGGGACCGGATATAGTAGTCTATGTCAAGAACCCGAAGTTCGTCTACCAGGACGACTCTGTCGTGAGGAACATCGCCGCTTCGATAAAGAAAAAGCTGATCATAAGGAGCGACAGCGGCTCGCTGATGAATCCGGAGAAGGCGCTTGAGATAATAAAGCAGCTTGTGCCTTCCGAAGCCGGCATAAACAACGTAAAGTTCGTGCCGGAGTTCTCAGAGGTCTACATAGAGGCCATGAAACCTGGGCTGGTCATAGGGAAGGGCGGCAGCGTGCTCAAGAGCATAGCCATGGAAACCAGCTGGACGCCCAAGGCGCTCAGGACCCCGACGATGCAAAGCGAAACGATAAGCAGGATACGGCAGCTCATATTCAACGAAAGCGATTTCAGGAAAAAGTTCCTGCTCGGGGTCGGGAAAAACATCAACAAGACCATTGCGAAGAGCGAGTGGCTTAAGGCAACCGCATTGGGCGGCTTCAGGGAAGTTGGCAGGAGCAGCCTGCTCATAGAGACGCCCAGCTCAAAGGTGATAGTCGACTGTGGGCTTAGCCCAGAGCCCTCCGTAAAGGGAGTCGGAGCAAACGTGGACAAGGATGTCAACAAGGCTTTCCCGTATCTAGACAGCGCAAACATATCGATAAACGAGCTCGACGCGGTAGTCGTGACCCACGCACACATGGACCACATGGGCTTCATACCATATCTCTTCAAGTACGGCTACAACGGCCCTGTTTACTGCACGCCGCCGACAAGAGACCTAACGGCCCTGCTTCTCAACGACTACATAAAGCTTGTGCAGAGGAGCGGCGGAACGCCCCTCTACGACGAGAAAGACGTAAGGAAGATGATAACGCATATGATAACGAGGGAATACAGCGAGGTCACCAACATAACAGATGAACTTAAGCTCACGTACCACAATGCCGGCCACATACTCGGAAGCGGCACCGTGCACCTGCATGCTGGAGAAGGCATGTATAACATAGTGCACACGGGCGACATGAAGTACGGGTTCACCAGGCTGTTCGATTCCGCTATAACAAAATACCCCAAGATAGACGCGCTTTTCACAGAAAGCACTTACGGCGCGGCGAACGACATAACGCCTAATAGAAGAAGCGCAGAAGAGGAGCTCGTAAGCATAGTGAAGAGGACAATCGCCAATAACGGAAAGATACTCTTCCCGCTGTTCTCCGTTGGCAGGAGCCAGGAGATAATGCTCGTGCTCGAGGCGCTCCTTGGCGGAGAGAACAGCGATTTCAACGTTCCGGTTTTCCTGGACGGCATGATACTTGAGGCGAGCGCGATACATACCGCTTATCCTGAATACCTGAAGGAAAGCGTGAAGAACAGGATACTCAACAACAGGTCGCCGTTCGAGAACCAGATGTTCGAAGTGATGAAGGGAGAAAGGTCTGAAATACAGAGCAAGGGGCCATGCGTGATACTGGCGAGCGGCGGCATGATGAACGGCGGCGCGAGCGTGGACTACTTCAGGCATCTCGCCGAAGACGAAAGGAACTCACTCGTGTTCGTCGGATACAATACTGCAGGGTCGCTAGGAAGAAGGCTCCAGAATGGGCTGAGCGAAGTGGCGCTGACTGACGACGAAGGAAAGCTGGTCAACCACAAGGTAAAGATAAAAGTGCACACCGTCGAGGGCTTCTCGGGGCACAGCGACAGGAGGCAGCTCATGGGCTTCCTTGAGAACTTGAGGCCAAGGCCGAAAACCATCTTCACAATGCACGGCGAAGAAAGCAAATGCGAAGATTTCGCAAACGCCGCTGGCAGGATGCTCCACGTCGATTCGAGGGCGCCTATGAATCTCGATTCCATAAGGCTGAAGTAGTCAAAAGACCCCCCAGAATTTCCTTTTTCCGGGCTTTTCCGTCTTTCCGCCTGATTCGGATTCCTGGAATTTCTCAAGAAGCTCCTTTTGCGAAGACGACAGATTCTTCGGCACGTCCACGATCACGTTCACGACTTCGTTGCCACACCCATCGTCTTGCATGTGCGGCATGCCCTTCCCTTTCAGGAATATCATTGTACCTGTCTGCGTGCCCGGTTCTATACTGATTCTTTCCTCGCCGTCCATGGTCTTCACCATGGCAGATCCGCCCAATGCCGCGGTGTAGAACGGCACATGGAGGTCGAAATAGAGGTCAGAGTTTTTCCTTGTGAACCATTTGTCCTTTGTGACCGTTATGTCAAGATACAAGATCG
>JAKAPD010000005.1 GCA_021812025.1 Microcaldota archaeon
TCCGATCTATTACAAGGCCTCTCTTGAGCGGTTCAACGCCAAATATACTATCACCATTTTTTTGGCTATTATCTTCGCTACGCCGATATTGATCGTCAACGCCAACGTCAATAACCTGCAGCAGGATTTCTTTTTTTCTATCAGTACCCAGCAGCAAGCATACTATTCGCAGCTTTATTCCATGATTGCACTTGTGCCGAGCAATGCCCCATTAATGACGCAATTCTTCATAATCCCGCGCGTTGTTGACAGGCAATATGTCTCCAGCGAGGTCAACTATGGCTATTTTACCCCGGAATACATACTTCTAGATTTCAACAGAAACATAAGCTTAAATGTAAATGACGATCCTCTTTCGATATACAATAATACCGGGGCTTCTTTGCTGCTTAATCAGAGCACATACCTGATCTATGCACAAAACGGCACAGCCAAACTCTACAAGAAAGCGTAACTATCGTTTTCCTTTTCTGCCCTTGGCACAAGCGGTGCACCATCCGCTCTTCGTGTCAAAATGGTCGTCGCAGACTCTTTTCCCGCAGTTCTTGCAAATGTGTTTGGCAAACTTATTGTCATTGTAATCGCACAAAACAAAAATATCGGCCATTTTCCCACTAATCCTTGGTCTCCTCTCCGGCTATAAGGTTGAAATCTATCGCACCCAACTCCGTTCTGGCCCTCCTGAGCGAAAGCGGTTTGAAGCCGTGCGATTTCGCGTACTCACACTGGTATCTTATGTATCGGTCTGTTATCTTAGTGTCCGGATTGACTGTCTTGCAGAGCCCTATGTAATTGCTTATCACAGCCGTTGCGGCATCGACTGGCATTCCCTTGATGTTCATCAGATAGGGCGCAAGTATCAGGTTGACGGTCCTATGCCTGCAATCCGGTATGGGAGTTTCCAAAAGCCTATCAATCCAGCCAACGCTGCCGCCTCTTGCTCTGTATTCGATTTTTTGCATGGGCAGTTTCACGCTCTTCGAGTGCTCTATGACCGACTTTGGGAGATTTTCGTGCTTTATCGGCAGGCCAGCGGCTATGGCTCTGGACATGGCGACACCTATGACCCGTATTGCCTGGTTTTTGTCGAACTCTATCATGCCGTTCCTCAGCCTTTGGTTTGAAAGGCCGAAATCAGCATCGGTTGGCATATTATTGAGGAACTGCGCAAAGCCCATGACAAAGGTGCCGCTCCTGACCTCCATTTCAAGGCCGAGCTCCTTCACGATTTTCATAATGTTCTTCTCGGAGTCTTTCTCCATCGCTTCCATTGATCTTTTCGCCTCGGCATCGGCGTATTTCTTTATCAGATAGCCATTCTTCAACGCGCTTATCAGCATGCGCGCGTAGACATAGCTTACCACGAATTCGGATTTGCCGTAGTTGGTGTCCTTGTATTCGAGCCTGTCGTTCTTAAGGGCTTCCTCCAATCTCGATTTGCCCATGGCTATTTGGCCCTGCTCGATGCTCCGGAGGTCGAGCTCCTTTATGAGCTTCTTGGCCTCATCGGAAAACGGGTACTTGTATGCTATGTCTAACTCATCTCGCTCTGGCATACTGTACTTTCAGCGACAAAAAAGAAAAGCCTTTGCTACCTTCCTGTTTCTTAAGTTTTGACATACAGCACTGCACTTCCATTCTTTGCATAAACGCTATAGCTGTGGTTTGAAAGATAATTTGCGAGCGTAGCATTCTGGTTCGCAATGTAAAAGCTATTGTTAGAATCAACGACTATGTACTCCGGCTGGAAATAAGGTTGCCCGTCAAGCAGCGATTCAAGCTGCTTCCTCTGGAAAAGATGCGATACGATGAATCCATCAGTCATCACCGTTGCATTTTGCGGCACGAGGGCGACAACAGAATCCAATCGACTCGCTGCGGCGATAATGTTCTGGCCGGGATTGAGCGACAGGTAGGCGTAATTCGCCAACTGGAATATCGCGATCGAGCTGAAGAACAGGATTAGGCTAATGCTGAAAGCCCAAATGAACGACTTTTTGAACACCGAAGGCTTCCCGTTTTTTATATAAAGCAGCCCCAACATAGATGCAGCGAATGTGCCGCCAAGCACAAATCCAAAATATTGCGTGGTAAACGGCAGCATTAGGAAAGTCCTTCCGAATACGATTCCTTCATAGAGCCAAGGCGCGATAAAGATGACAAGCGGCAAAAGCTCATACAGGCTCCAGATGCCGAATGCCAGCAAGGCTAGCGCCACGGCAAAAAGCACTATGCCGTACTGCGATTGCGGTATCAGCTGTATGGATCCGATCCAGCCGCTGCTTCCTATGTACGCCGATTGCTGGTAGGGGCCAAGCGCTGACACTATGGGATACGCGTTCACCTTCAGATACGGGTTGAAGGCGCCGCCGGTGGTATAAGAAACCGCGATGTAGTGGTACAATAGCGCATAGATCAGCAAAGCAATCAGCGATGAACCCAACATCGCATAAGCGAATCCGACCCTGCCGCGCTCCTGCGGCTTTGGCTTCCTAGTTTTCTCGTAAAAGATCAGGCCGATCGCAAGAGTCATCGCGAAGAAGGGCGCCTCTTCCATAGTGCCTAGCAGCAGGACAAGCGATGCGAAGAACGGCCATCTGCTCCTTTTCATGTAGAAGTAGAATGCCATTATATACAATGGCATTATCAGCATCTCGGTGCTGTAGCCAGTGGCGAATATCCCGAGTGTGCCTGGATTCGCTATGAACGCAAAGCTCAGAAGCAAGCCCACCTTATCATTACCGAGCAGATCATGGACCACAATGAAGACGAGGAGCGCGGTGAGCGACAGTATGACGATCTCAAGTACAACAAGGGTTTGGACGCTCTCCACAAGGGAAAACAGGAGCAGCACAAGGAGCTGGTCTGGGGCTATGTGGTTGCCATACACAAGAAATTGGAGGGGGCTCGGCAAAAGGTTCGAGTAATGTATGTAGTAATTCATGTTG
Source organism: Microcaldota archaeon (assembly GCA_021812025.1). Classification (GTDB taxonomy): domain Archaea; phylum Micrarchaeota; class Micrarchaeia; order Micrarchaeales; family Micrarchaeaceae; genus JAJZYD01. The sequence goes on from JAKAPD010000005.1 coordinate 2,949, forward strand.
TAGGCGAAATAGTAGCTTACGATCTCGCTGTAATTGTATGTGTTATAGGCGCTGCCGTAAATGAAAACCCAGCAGGCAATGCTGGCTGCCGCCATGATTATTACAGCGAAGAAGTACGGATTACTAAAGAGCCCCTTCCGTTCCATTGCACCAGCTTTGACTTTTATATAGCATCAAAGAGGAATCCTTTTAAAGGTTCCAGACATAATATAATCGCTGCTTTTCCCGCAGTTACTGCTTAGGCAGGAGGGAATCACATGGAAAATGAAGGAGTCAACAAGCTAACCCAGTTGCTAGACGAAAACAAGGGCAAACGCAAGTTTACGCAGAGCGTCGACCTCTCGATAAACTTCACAGGAATAGACTTCAAGAAGCAGGAGAACAGGCTCAATCTCGAGATAAAGCTGCCTAACGGAACAGGAAGAACGAGCAAGGTGATAGTTTTCACTGATGATAGGAACCAGGCAGCCAAGGCGCAGCAATCCGGTGCCGATGTCGTATCGAGCGCAGAACTCCCTGCAATTGCAACAGATACGAAGAAGTTAACGGAGCTTCTGGAATACAATCTTCTTGCCCAGCCCGCGCTCATGCCACAGATAGCAAAGGCGCTCGGCCAGTTCCTCGGTCCAAGAAACAAGATGCCGAGGCCGATAGTGGGCGGAGATGTCTCAACGCTGATATCAAACATGAGCCAGTCGATATTCATAAGGAGCAGGGGAGAAAACCTTCCAACAATACACTGCCCAATAGGCAACGAAAAGATGACCGCCCAGCAGATAGCTGCGAACGCGGATGAAGTGATTACAGCATTCCAGAAGAAGTTTGGCAGGCAGACCGTAAAATCGGTATATGCGAAGCTCACCATGAGCAAGCCCATAAGGCTGGTGTGATTATGCTTACAAAAAACCAAAAGATGAAGTTCGTAGAGCAGGGAAAGTCCGACATGGCGAAATACCGGCTCATCGGCGTGCTCCCGCTCTCAAGGATTCCGGACAGGCTTGTGCAAGCGTCGAGGAACGGGCTGAGACCGGAAGTCAAGTTCATAATAGGGAGGAAGACTCTGCTTATAATGATGCTCGAGGGCAACGAGAAGACCAAGAAGCTCGTGCAGCACCTTGATGGCACGTCTGCGATAGTCCTTAGCAACGACGACCCATTTGACCTGTTCAAGAAATTCAAGACGAACTTCGTAAAGATGGCTGCGAAGCCCAATCAGATATCGCCTGACGACATAAGCGTCAGCGCCGGCGAGACTACGATTCAGCCAGGCCAGGCAGTTACTGAGCTTAAGCAGGCAGGCGTAGACGTCCAGATCCAGAAGGGCAAGGTGGTGATAGCAAAGGACAAAGTCATAGTCAAGAAAGGCGCAGTAATAACCCCGCAAGTCGCGAAGGCGCTCAAGACGCTCGACATAGTGCCTTTCGTCGCCACGATAACGCCATCTATCCTATTGTCTGACAGCATGATGTTCACGAGGGAAATACTCGACATCAATCCACAGCAGACCGCAACAGACGTGGCGAGAGGATTCAGGAGCGCGCTCACTATCGCCCTTGAAGGGAAGATAGTGAACTCATATACAATAAAGACGTTCATAGAGAAATCATACAGGGGGGCAATGGCTTTGGGAATAGTAGCAAAGATACCGGAGCCGGGAATAATAGAGAAGCTGCTCGCTAGCGCAACGATGCAGGCCAGCGCTCTCAACAACGTGGTAAAGGGACCAGAAAAAGAGGAGTCAAAGGCTCAATGATACTTAGGTGAAAGCATGGAATACATATACGCGGCATTGCTTTTGGACGCTGCAGGAAAGACGATAGACGAGAAGTCACTGCTCGAAGTAGTCAAGGCAGCGGGCATGAGCCCGGACGAGGCACGCGCGAAGGCGGTAGTTGCATCCCTCAAGGATGTCAACATAAAGGAAGTGATAAAGAACGCGCAGGCAGCCCAGGTGGCAGTTGCAGCGGCACCAGCAACAGCGGGTGCGGCACCAGCAGCGGCGGCAAAGGCAAAGGAGCCGAAGGAAGAGAAGAAGAGCGAGGAAGAGGCAGCAGCGGGATTGTCGAGTCTGTTCGGCTAATTCGCGGTGCGTGAGTGGCAAAGGAAGCGCCATTTGACAGGTCTCTTGCTTCCTATGCCCTTTCGAAGGCAAAGGGCGTCGGGGCTAGCTATGCAGATGCAACGCTCGACTCGAGGGAGGAGCAGGAGTACATACTAAAGCAGGGATCGATGGATGGCGCGGCCAAATCCGCGACAACTGGAATAAGGATCCGCTTCATAAAGAACAACTACCTCTACTCGATGTCGCTGGAGAAGCCGACAAAGGAGGGGGTAGCAAAGCTCTTTTCAAAGATCGACAGGTTCAAGAAGCCCGGCCTGGCGAAACTTGCGGAATACGAGGGCAAGCACAGTGCAAGATATGCAGTAAAGGAAAAGGAGGAGCCCGATTCAAGGGAGATAATAAGGGAGTTCCTGCAGGTGGACAAAGCGATCTCAAAAGCCAAGTTCATAAAGTTCAGGTACGGCGACATAGGCTACGAGCAGATAAAAAGGCATTTCGAGAATTCGGACGGCTCTGATATAGAGAGCACAATAGCAAATATGGGCTACTTCTATTCAATAGTTGTGGGTGCAAACGGCACCACAAGGCAGAGAATCCTGCAGGACGGCGCATGCGGGGGCAGAGAGCTCATAGACAAGTTCGAGATAGACAAAAAAGTTCTAGAGGACGCAAAAAACATGAAAAAAGTGCTTGAGAGCGGCATAGAGATACACGATCTCATCAAGCGCGTCGTAATATCATCCGAGATAGTGGGCATAGGGATACACGAGAGCATAGGTCATCCCCTCGAAGCCGACAGGGTGCTCGGCAGGGAGGCGGCACAGGCCGGAACGAGCTACCTCAACACAAAAAACCTCGACATGAGGATAGGCAGCGATATCGTCAACATATACGATGATCCAACGATTGAAGGCAGCAATGGCTTCTATCTGTATGACGACGAGGGCGTGAAGGCGCGAAGGAAGAATCTTGTAACGAACGGCATCCAGACCGAGCTACTGCAGAACAGGGAAACCGCAGCGGCACTGAGCACAGAAAGCAACGCCGCATCGAGGAGTTCCGACATATGGTATGAACCGCTCGTAAGGATGTCCAACACCATACTCGAGCCAGACAAGTCTAATACCTTCGAGGACCTACTGGAGGAGGCAAAAGATGGGATATACATAAAGAACTTCACAGAATGGAATATTGATGATACGCGGACGTTCTCGAAGTACCAGGGAAATGAGGCTTACCTGATAAAGAATGGAAGGCTCGACAAGCCCGTAAAGAACTTCGCGCTCGAGTCAAAGACCCTTGATTTCTGGCATGCCGTCAAGATGGTCGACAAGAGCTTCAACCTCACAGTTGGGAACTGCGGAAAGGGAGAACCCATGCAAGGTGTTCCGGTCTCTATGGGCGGCCCAAATGCGCTTTTGGTTTTTAGATGAAGGAGAAAATCGACTACGGGAAGATGATTCTGGATGAACTGAAGAGCGGCGGAGCCGATCATGCCGCCGTAACGGTTTACGAGGGATCATCCAAGTACTTCAAGATCTTCGACAACCAGGTGGATTCCGCGGTCGAGATAAACTCATCTGGCGCCAGCATATTCACTGTCAAGGACAAGAGGGTCATGTTTACCAATATAGAGAGGCTCGAAGAGCAGCCCATAAAGGCGGCTGTCGCTGATGCCTTGGCAAGGGCGCAGATGCTAAGTCAGAAGGACTATTACTTCGGCCTTGCGGAAGGCCCCTTCAAATACGGAAAGGCGCCGGGGAACGACGATAAGATAATAGGGAGAGATTACGATGTAGAGGATCTGACATCTGGGATGATAAACGCTGCATTGGCGAACGGCGCAGAGAAGGTCCATGGTATGTTTAATGTGAATTACGGCAAAACAAGGCTGCTCACCACCGGCAACGTGGATGTGCAGGAGGAAGGAACGTCAGCAAAGTGCTCCATAAGGGTATTCACCCAGAGCAACACGAGCGCGCAAAACGCGCAAGTGTCCAGGAAGCTGTCCGGTATAGACTTCGAGCAACTAGGGAAGGAAACGGCATCGCTTGCGCGGATGAGCTCCAACAGGGGCTCTATAGAGAACGGCACATACGATCTGATATACATGCCGATAGCTGCTGGCAACCTGCTTTCGATATACGGAAGCTTTGCCACAATCGGCTCAGTGGAAGCCGGCCTGTCTTCGCTCGTCGGTAAGCTCGGCAAGAAAGTGGCCAATCCGTCAATATCGATCTACGATGACGCCACGATATCGGACGGCATACAATCGTACGTGTTCGACGACGAAGGGACCCCGAGCCAGAGGACAACCATTGTAAAGGATGGCATTCTTAAGACTTACTTGCACAACGCATCCACTGCGAAAAAGTACAAGACGAAGTCGACAGGAAATGCCGGATTGCTTGCCCCGTCTACAAGCACGCCCGTCTTCGAGCACAAGAAGAAATATCCAAGCATAGAGCCGCTCATAAGAGACACAAGGAAGGGCATACTGATAACGAACGTCTGGTACACGAGGTTTAGCAATTATCTAACTGGTGCATTCTCGACGATGCCAAGGGATGTGGCGTTTTACATAGAGGACGGCGAGATAAGGTTTGCGATAAACATGGGAATGAAGGGCTCCGCAAGCACGGGTATAAGGATAAACGATGACTTCCAGCGCATGCTGGAGAACACGACCGCAACTGCGGGCACGGCGGTGCAGGCAAAGGGTTGGGATGCGTCTACTGCTGTCGTTACCCCTTCATTATTTGTAAAAGATGTCAAAGTGACCGCAGCAAGCTTTAAATAAGATTTTGAGGGAAGATACTTAGGATTTATACGTGGTTCAAATGGACGTTTATGTCGAAAAACCCAAATGCACAGGCTGCCAGCACTGCTTTGACGTGTGCCCCGTTGCCGTATTTGTCATGAAGGACAAGGCAGCTCCGGATGTCAACTCGGATACCGCGCCTCCGGAATGGCAGTACAAGGGTCAGGACGATCCAAGTGTCTATGCGAAGTGGAACAATGATGTCCAGAAGTGCCACGACCATTTCAAGGAGAAATCAGTAGCGGTCAACGGCTCCGCATGCATATTGTGCCAGGCGTGCCTGATAGAGTGCGAAGGCGAATGCATAGTCATCACAGATGACCAAGGACAAGTTTATCACTCAATATACAAGTGACTAGACTTTCTTCTTCTTTTGTTTATTGTCTTTTAGCAGCTCAGAGGGGGACTTCTGCTCAATCTGTACGGCAGCGGGCTCTTTCTTTTCCTCCTGGGCATTCCCGTTTACCATCTGGCTTATCGAGATTCCTCTATTTTCATCGGCTATTATCTTGCCCACTTCCACTATCCTGTCCGCGAAATAGCTCAGCGACATCCCAAAGAGGAATGAGAAGAATATCGCAGCGTAGTACAGGTTATAAAGCACCAGCACAACTGTGATTACGAGCAGTCCTGCCTCGACCACGCCCAGCTCCTCTATATACTTCCTTATCCCTTGCTTCCTTTCATAGACATATTCCTGCTCGAGGTTCCTGCCGCGTATCCTGTCAAAAAGGTATGAAAGCGTTATCCCGAACGCGAACGATGTCATAATCGCAAGCAGTATGTAGTTGTAGTAGACGAACAGCAGCGTAGCCACGAGCGCTATCGCATCCACCACCCCCGCCTCCTCTATTTTCTTTATCAGGCTTGGGCTAGCGAGATGCCTTATCAGGTGCCCTTTCCTGTTTCTTATCATCCTGTTCCTGAGCCTTCCCGCGCCCATGCCCATGATCGCAAGGCCTCCGAATCCAGCCGCGTTGGGCTGCCAGTTTATTGGAGACTGGGTTCCGGATGCTGTTATGGTCGGCGGTACCGTAGTGCTGCTTGTGGGGACCGTGCTCGGGACAGAAGTAGAAGTAACAGGCGCCGGCGCGGTGGGCAGTGCAAGGGCGCAAACCTGGAATTCTGCCACATTCGGCGTGCCGCTAAGTATCTTCAATAAGCCGACAGAGAAGTGCGTGCCTCCGGTGTTATTCGGATATATCAGAGTCGTTATAGAGTAAAAATTGCCGTTCACTGTTATATTGGCATAGTTCGTGCCTATGTAAACGGGTACAACTGTGGCAGATCCGCCATTCCCGCTGGCATAGAAGTTCTGGCCTGCCGATATGTAGCTGCTGTTATAGCAGACGCTTCCTTTGTTTGTCGGGAGATTGTTGCTGAGCGTAATCATGATAGTGGTAGTCGGAGCACTGCCGCCACCTCCCCCTCCGCCTCCTGAAACCGTGGTGGAAGATCCGCCCCCCGGCACAGTAGTACTGCCGCTAAAATTGCACATCTGCGGATAGAAATAGCATATGTTCGGGCAGCTGGTTATGCCGTTGCTCACTTTCCCGCCGCAACCGTGACCTATTGGCGGTCCGGTGTTCCAGCCTGAGCCCGGAGGAGAGGGTGCCTGATAAGCGCTTCCGCCAGTCGAAGACGAACTGGTTGTGCTGCTCACGCTTCCGCCGGAGCTTACGGGCGGGGACACTATGCCTCCTCCAACGCCGCCGCCGACTGACGGCCCCGATATCGAATGCGAAACGAGCGGCAGGAATCCTAGAACAACAACTATTATTGCCGCTATGACAAAAATGCGCGGTCCGGTCGCACCAATATTCATCGGCTTATTGTGCATCATTCCATCCACAGCTAGAATTAAAATTTTATAATATTTATAGCTTATCTGACGGGCAGTAGCCTTTATACGCCTATTGGCAGACCGTCTCCGGACGTGCCGCTGTTGCTTGCAGTATACTATATACGCGATAAATCAAAACTATTTTATAATTCATTTTACTAATCACTTTCCAACAATCGACGGTGAGGCAGTGATAGACTATGTAAAGGAGCCGTTCAACGACAACGAAAGCCTAGCTGTGCTCAATCCGTATGTGAGAAAATGGTTCCAGAAAAATTTCAATGAGCTGACGCCACCGCAGAAGTACGCCTTCAAGCTCATAAGCGATAAAAAGAACCTGCTAATTACGGCTCCGACGGGCTCCGGGAAGACGATGTCAGGCTTCTTGTCAATAATAAGCAGGCTTTTCGACTACTCTCTACAGGGAAAGCTGGAGAACAAGGTATACTGCATATACATATCGCCGCTGAGGGCGTTGAACAACGACATAAAGAGGAACCTCGCGGTGCCGCTTGAAGCGGTCTACAGTACGATAAAGAAAGAGAAGGGCATAGCGATGCTCAAGGAGGGCATACGCCAGGTCACAATAGGCGTAAGGACCGGCGACACCACACAAAAGGAAAGAGCGGAGATGCTGAAGAACCCGCCAAATATATTGGTCACGACTCCGGAAAGCCTTGCCATACTGCTGAACTCGCAGAAGTTCGTTGAAAATCTAAAGGCGGTCGAGTACATAATCATAGACGAGATACACGAGCTGGCGAACAATAAGCGCGGCGTCCACCTATCGCTTTCGATAGAGCGGCTGGCTTCCATCACAGATTCGAAATTCTCCAGGATCGGGCTCGGTGCCACGCTCTATCCGTTGGAAGAGGCCGCAAAATTCCTAGCGGGTTACAATGGCGGCAAACCCAATGACTGCCTGATAATAGACGCGTCATGGAGCAAGAAGCTTGATGTGATAAATGTGAGCCCCGTTAGGGACATGATATACACAGACGAGAAAATCGTGGAAGACAAGGTCTACGAGGAGCTCAACAAGACGATAAAGAGGAATAAGACCACGCTGATCTTCACAAACACGCGAAGCGGCACAGAGCGTGTTGTATTCAATCTAAAACACAGGTACGGCTATGGCGAGGACATAGCGGCGCACCATGGGTCTCTGTCAAGGGAATCCAGACTGGAAGTGGAAGAATCGCTGAAGAAGGGAGGCCTCAAATGCGCAGTCTCATCCACCAGCCTGGAGCTCGGCGTCGACATAGGCTCCATCGAGATGGTGGTGCAATTGGGATCGCCGAAGAGCGTAACAAGGGCGATACAAAGGATAGGCAGGGCGGGACACTCTTTCAAGTCCGTCGCAAAGGGCGAAATGATAGTCCTCAACAGGGACGACCTTGTGGAATGCACGATAATGCTCGATGCAGCTCTGAAGAGGCATCTCGACTCTTTCGCCGTGCCGAAGAACGCGCTTGACGTGTTGTCGCAACACATAGTCGGGATGTCGTTGACAAAGAAGTGGGACGTAGATGAGGCATACGCGCTGATAAAGAGGGTGTATGCCTACAACGAACTTCAGAAAAGCGACTTTACCGCGCTATTGAACTACCTTGCCGGGAACTATGTCGGCTTGGAGAGCAGGCGCGTCTACGGGAAGATATGGTACGATGAAAAGGAAAACGCATTTGGCAAAAGGGGCAAGCTCACAAAAGTCATCTACATGCTCAACCTCGGGACGATACCGGACGAGGTGGCAATAAACGTCATGCTCGACAACAAGAAGTGGATCGGGAACATAGAGGAGGAGTTCCTGATGCGACTGAAGCCCGGAGACATCTTCACGCTCGGCGGCAGGCTCTACAAGTTCGAGCACTCGAAGGCGATGAAGGCATATGTGTCGCAGGCCCACGCAACTGCGCCGACCATACCACCGTGGTTCTCAGAGCAGCTCCCATTGAGCTTCGAGCTCGCAAACGAGATAAGCTCGTTCAGGTCGGAGTTCTCAAAGCTGCTCGCGCAATACATTGCGAAGAACAAGATAAAGCGGCTCGCCGCCAAGAAGATGCCAAAGGAGATCAGCGCGTTCCTGGGCAATTTCCCAGTCGACGAAAACTCAAAAGAGGCGCTGTTCGGTTACTTCATGGAGCAGCTGCTTTTCGCCAGGCGCGTGCCGAACAAAGAGCTTCTGCTGATAGAGCTCACCAGGGATCTCTCCAAGGAGAACTACTATCTGGTGTTCCACTCGCTGTTCGGAAGAAGGGTCAACGACGCGCTCTCAAGAGCGATTGCGATAAAGCTGGGCGAAGAGCTGAACATGGACATGGGGGTGATGATAAACGATAATGGCTTCATGTTCATGTTCGAAGAGAAACCAGGAGTCGACGGGAAGCTGCTAGGCAGAATCTTCTCAGAGCTAGCAACCGGCAGCATAGCGCCGATGATGAGAAAGAACATAAGGAACACGGAGATGATGAAGAGGCGCTTCAGGCACGTCGCAGCCAGGAGCTTCATGATATTGAGGAACTACAAGGGCTTCAAGATAGGGGTCAGCAGGCAGCAGGTCAATTCACAGCTCATACTAAAAGCAGTCGAAGAGATGGACCAGAACTTCCCAATACTTAAGGAGGTCTACAGGGAAATACTTAACGATGTCATGGACCTCCCGCGCGCAGAGGAGGTGCTCGCTAAGATAAGGGACAATAAGCTTAGCTACGAGCTGATAGAGACCCCGTTGCCGAGCCCGTTTGCACACAATCTAATAACATTCGGGCAAGCGGACGTGGTAATGATGAAGGACAGGCGCAGGTATTTGCAGGAGCTTCACAAGCAAGTGATGAAAAAGATAGGTAGATAGAGCATGGATTTAAACGATGACATAGAGCTCATAGACGGCCTTCCTATAGCGTTCATAAGGAGCATTAACGCCCTTGCGGTGGCGGACCTGCACCTGGGTTATGAAGGGGTGATGGCGAAGAAGGGGGTGCTGCTCCCGAAAGTGAACCTAAAGAAGATAACGGAGATGCTCGATGCTGCCATCACTAAGACAAAGGCGACAAAGATAATAGTGGACGGCGACATAAAGAACGAGTTCTCGACCGTTGACGAAGAGGAATTCAACGAGCTCTATGATTTCATAAACTACGCGAAGGGGAAGAAAGTCGAGCTCATACTGATAAAGGGAAACCACGACAACTTCGTAGAGCGCTATAAGGAGCCGTTCAAGCTAGCGGTGTACAGACAGGAGGCAAAGATGAACGGCTATCTGTTCTTCCACGGCGAGGAGCTTCCGCGCGAACTTGATGGCGTAAAGATGTTGATAATGGGGCACGAGCACCCTGCGATAGGCGTGTACAACGATGCGGGAACAAAGGAGAAGCTGGCATGCTTCCTATATGGAAAGTACAAAAGGGTGCCGTTGCTTGTCCTCCCGGCGATGAATTACTATGCCGCCGGCACGGATATAAACCTGCAGCCGAAGGGTGAACTGCTCTCGCCCATCTTCGAGCACGCGAATGTTGACTCGATGGACGCGATAGCCATAGGCTACAATTCCACAATAGACTTCGGAAAGATCTCAAAGCTCAGGCGCCTGGGCAACCCAGTCTCATAATGTCAAGATGAATATCAGCGATATCACGTTGAGCACGAGCGCGGCTCCGAGAAGACCTATCAGGAATTTCGCGAGCAGCTGGTTCTTGACGTTGACCTGATATATTCTCCAGCCGTCGAGCCCCGGTATCGGCATCAGATTAGCTATTCCGACAAAATAGTTGAGGGCGAAAGATAGCACGAACAGAGTATATAGGAAAAAAATAATCTGCGCGGGCAGCGTTGTGGCTATTAGCTGCTGGCCCACGCCTATCCCTATGACCCCCCTAGATGAGTTTGTCGACGAAGGAACTGCTGTAAAGCGGAAGGTCCCGTTAGTAGTCCCGACAATCACGGTCGAGTTAGGCTTGTCCATTGATGCGATGGTCTGCAGCTGCGTTATGTTGCTGACATGCTGGCCATTCCACGAAGTAATATGCATTCCGGGATAAAGGATCCCGTTCGCGGGATAATTGGGCGCAACCCCTGTTATCAGAATTATGTTGGAATAGGCAAGTGGAAGCAGATACAACGAAGTCAGTAGCATCAGTATGAAGAAGAACACCGCGGCGATAAAGTTCGATGACACCCCTGCCGCAAGTATCTTGTTCTGCGCGATAGGCGGCAGCCCCGCTACGCTTTTTTCATCAGGTTCCACGAAAGCGCCAACCGGCACCACGCCGAAGAGCAGGAGCCCTATCGACTTCAGCTTTATCTTTGCTATCCTTGCAAGTATCCCGTGGGAAAGCTCGTGTATGCTAAGAAGTATGACGAGAGACGCCACTCCTGCGAGCAGCGGTATGTCTATTCCTGGTATGATTGGCAACACGCCCGGTATCTGATTGGTAAGCGTTGTGGTTTCCGGATGGCCTACTGCGACCGAGGCTACACTGGCCCCTATCCCGAGAAGGATCGCCGCGGCGTTCTCTATCAATGCGAAGAAGATGAGCCCGGAAAAGCCGGTGACGACAACAAAAATAAGCAGCAGGTATCCGGTCAATGAAAGCCCCACGCTGGGCGCCGTTGATATTTTCCCGGCTATGGAACTGTTGAGCTGCGGGACGTTTTGTATGAATTGCAGTATATTGGCAGTGAAGGGGAGCAGTATCACTACGAACAATATAAGGGATATGATGCCGAAGAGCATCATCTTCTTGCTGATCTGTCCCTTCAGCAATGGATAGGCGAGAAGCCCGAAGCCGAGCACCATGCCCCACATGGCCATCGCATTCCAGAACTTGATGTTTCTTTTCGATATCCTATCTATGGTGCTAAGCCCGCGCTTGCTGCCGATCATGTAGAGGCCGTAGCTGCCGTTCAGCGAAAGAAGTTTCATTATCGCCGTGCCTGCCAATATCATGCCTATGAAGAAGACCGCTATCTTCTCCGCCGCGCCGATAAGGTTTGTAACGTAATCCCAGTATATGAATGCGAACCCTAGAAGAACTATCAACGCTGCAGCGAGCCTCTTTGGCGCCGGGGAAACCGCTTTTTGGTGCTTTTTGCTTTTGGGCATAAGAGCTCACCCTAGACTGGCATGCTATATAGTGAAAATACCAATTAAAAACACTTCCTAATGGTTAGGTATTAATAATTCTTTTCACCATTTACTACTGTGGTGGATATGGAGGAGTGCGAGATTTGCGGCAGACCGACCAGCGACATCTATGTCGTAGAGGTGGAGAACGTCGAGATGAGGGTCGACGCCAGGTGCGCAAAAGGTAAGAAGGTAATAAGGACCGAATTCCAGAAAGACATCAAGAAAAAAGGTGCGATACAAGCGCAAAGGCCAAAAAAGGAGGACGAAGTGCTGATAGAGGGCTACGGCACGGCGATAAGGAGGGCGCGGGAAGGCATGAAACTGCCGATAAGGGTGCTCGCCGAGATGCTTAACGAGAAGGAGCACCTTCTGGTCAGGATCGAGGAAGAAAAGACAAGACCTACCATAGAGTTGACTGCGAAGCTAGAGAAGGCTCTCAGCATAAAACTGACAGAGCAGGCTTCCGAGGGAGATGGCGCAAAGAAAGCCGTACCCAACAGCAGGGAGGGAAAGGCTACGATAGGCGACTTCATAAATCCATAGAAGTGCGGTAAATGTCTGTAGACTTGAGCAAACTGATCACAAAGAGGAAGCTGGAGATAGAAGAGCTGAATAACAAGGTGGTGGCAATAGACGCTTACAACGTCTTCTACCAGTTCCTGTCGATAATAAGGGGCCCGGACGGCACGATGCTGATGGATTCCCACGGGAACGTAACCAGCCACTTGTCAGGGATCTTCTACAGGAACATAGAGCTCGTGGAAAAGGGTGTCAAGCCGATCTACGTGTTTGACGGAATTCCATCGATGCTGAAGCAGAAGACGCTAGAGGCGCGAATGCAAAGGAGAAAAGAGGCCTATGAGGCATGGCAAACCGCAAAGGCGGAAGGCAGGCTCGAAGAAGCCAAGGTGCATGCGCAGGGCAGCACAAGGATAACAAAGGAAATAGTGGAATCTGGAAAGAGGCTTCTAGATCTTATGGGAATACCACACGTGAACGCGCCAAGCGAGGGGGAAGGGCAGGCCAGTTTCATGTGCAAGAAGGGCTTGGTCTATGCGGTGGGAAGTCAGGACTATGACACGCTCTTGTTCGGCGCTCCGAACGTGGTAAGAAACCTTACCATAAGCGGAAGAAGAAAACTTCCAAGGAAAAACATATTCATCAATGTCGAGCCGGAGCTGGTCAGCTTCGATGATACCCTGAAAGCTTTGGGCGTGACGCACAGGCAGTTGATATGGATAGGGATACTGCTAGGCACGGACTTCAATGAAGGCATAAAGGGCGTGGGTCCGAAGACCGCTCTGAAGATTGCAAAAGGCGCGGAGAGCATAGATGACATAAAGAAAGCCGTTAAAGAGAAATACAACACCGAGTTCGAGCTGGACATAAAGGAGGTAGAAGATCTTTTCCTAAAACCGGAAGTCAAGGAAATCGGCAAAGAGGAAATCGAGCAAATGCTGAAATCAAAGCCGGACAAAGATGGGATAATAAAGTACATGTGTGATGAGCATGACTTCAGCGAGGAGCGCGTCGCGAAGTTTGCCGAGAAGCTTGTCGGAAAGCGGGGTTCTATGCAGCAGAAGGGAATCGACAGCTGGTTCAACTAAAGCAAAGCGAAATGCAACTAAACTTATTTATATGTGTAAACAGAATGCTAACTGTGGTGGAGATGGGGAAGAGGAAACGAGTTCGTGAACCTTTGATGTCCGGTGAGCCTTCGGACATAAACAGGCTGATAGCGAATTTCATGCACGATGTCGCAAAGGAATTTTCCGAAGAGGATTTTTCCGGGCTGGCCCAAAACCAGAACGAGTCGCTGGTCTATGGATTCAATGTGCGCATCGGCCCGGACGGCAAGCCGACCATAGAGAGCTTCGGCAACCTAAAACCAGAAAAGGAAATTTTAACTGTGGGCGAAGAGCGTGAGCCGTTGGTCGATGTGATTGAACGGGAAAGCGATACTACGATAATGGCAGAGCTGCCTGGCATGAAAAGGGAGAGCATAACGGTAACCGCGTCTCCGTACCAGATAAAAATAGAAGCGACCCAGGAAAAGCGCGGCTACAATAAGAATATAAACCTGAAGAGTCCGATAAATACAACGGCAAGGTCGGCGAAATATCACAATGGAGTTATTGAGCTAATATTCGGCAGGGCGGCCGGAAATATCAAGAAAGTCGAAACAATAGTGGAAATAAAGTGATCTGGTGAAGAAAATAGGAAAGAAATACAGGAACGTGCAGAAGATAAAGAAGCTCAGGAAGATGCACAGGAAAAAGATGAAGGGGCGCTAATCCAGTTCGGCATACAATGTGTCGTTGAACTCGTAGGCGCCGGACTCGTTGTTTAGCAACAGCGACCTTAAGAGCTGCTCCTTGCTGTCAAAGTGCCTGATATCGGCTTTGAGGTCAAGCATGTAGACCTTGTCTTCATATTCATAATATGTAAGCACTTTTCGTTCCCCGTTGCTCATGCGGACCAGCACCTTTGCGGATGGATTGCCAAGGGCTATGAGTATGCTACAGAGCAGAATGTTCCTGTCCATCGTGTCACCAAGCCCGAGCCTTATCGCGTCTTCGGGCTTGACCCAGAATCTAATAGGTAGAATGATCTCCTTTATGCCATCCCTGACGAAGTAGAAGGCCTTTATGCTGGCCTCATAGAAATTCAGCATGTAGTTGTAGACGCCAAAGCCCCTCTTTATCTCTTCTGCTTTCTTGACAACGAGCTCGTTCTTCGGGGTGACGAGCAGGGGGAGCTGCGGCATGGTCAGGTTCTCGCCCTCTTCTATCACGTCCTTGTACTTTGATATTATCGCCAGGTAAAGCTCGTGCAGGCCTATGTCCCTTTCCGTCTCAACAGGAGCTTTGCCGTCCATCCCACCCAATAATCAATTGGCAAACAAGAGCTAAAATACTTCTTTTCTAAGGTATTTTGGGGAAAGGATGCTCAACAAGGTTATAGAAGACATCCTGAACGAGATAGCCGCAATGATGTCGCTGGAAAATACTCCAACATCTAGATTCGAAGTTAGAGCATACCAGAAAGCGGCGCTGACTATAGGCGGAATGGAAGAGCCGATAGAAGGTGTGTACAAGAAGGGCGGCCTCAAGGCGCTGATGGAGCTTCCCGGAGTCGGCAAGTCGATAGCGGGGCACATAGAAGAATACATAAAGACGGGCCATATAAGGAAGTACGACGACCTGAAGAGGAAGTACCCTATTGACATGGCGGGGCTCACTTCGATACAGGGGTTGGGGGCGAAGAGAGCCATTACGCTTTACAAGCAGCTTGGAATCAGGAATGTGGATGATCTTAAGAAGGCGATAGAACAGGGGAAGATAAGCAGGCTTGAAGGTTTTGGCGCGAAGAGCGAAGAGTCGATAAAGAAGGGCATAACGTTCAAGGAAGCGAGCGGTGGGCGAATGATCATATCAGACGCCCTTCCGATTGCTGAAGACATAATGAAAAAGTTAACTGATAGCAAGCTTGTGGAAAAGGCGATTCTAGCAGGCTCCGCCAGAAGGATGAAAGAAACGGTCGGCGATCTGGACATACTTGCAATATCAAAAAAAGCGAGTGAAGTGATGGATTTCTTCACTAAGATGGAAGAGGTCTCAGACGTCGTTGCAAAGGGTCCTACTAAATCTACCGTAAGATTAAGGGCTGGAATCAGTTGCGACATAAGGGTGCTTGAGCCGAAGAGCTTTGGCGCTGCTGTACAGTATTTCACAGGCAGCAAGGACCACAACATACAAGTCAGGACCATAGCGGTGAAGAAGGGCTATAAGCTCAATGAATACGGCCTGTTCGACAAGAAGGACAAGGACATAGGCGGCAGCGAAGAGGAAAGCATATACGAGGAGCTCGGCATGCAGTGGGTGCCGCCTGAAATGAGGGAAGCGAGGGGGGAAGTGGAGCTTGCGCTGAAGCATAAGATCCCAAAGCTTGTGGAATTGAAGGACATAAGGGGCGACCTCCACAGCCATACGAAAGCGACCGACGGCGGCAACACTCTGGAGGAGATGGCGTCTGCTGCTATGAAGCTGGGCTACGAGTACCTTGCGAACACCGACCA
>JAKAPD010000063.1 GCA_021812025.1 Microcaldota archaeon
ACGAACTAAAAACAAAAAAAGGAAAAAGAAGAAACGCGCCAATCAGGCGTATTTCTTCATGAGCTTCAAGTGCAGCGAGATGCTGAATCCGTACACTATGAAGAATATGGCGAACAGCGTCAGCGCCCATCCAAAGAATGCCTCGGGGCTCAGCGCCGTACCCGGGGAGTTCCTGTAGAATATCAGCAGTATCAGGCCGATTATGAAAATGTAGATGCCCCAGAAAACCACTTTGAAGATCTCCCATACGGCATGCTTCTCCTTGTAGTGCAGCATTCGCTCATACTGCAACGTTGGATCTATTACCATTACCTGTCTGTTTTTCCTATCTGGCATATATCAACACCCGAAATCAAATACTAATAGAGAACATAGCTTTAAAAATCTATGCAGGGTGCAAATATAGGCAAGTGATTGGATAGCGAGACGTCTTGGAAAGAGGAAAGCGCCATTGCGGGAAGACTACATGCTCAAGGAGCAGAAGAAGGTGCAGGGCATCTTCAACGAGCAGACGATGGTCTACCTTAGCAAGTTCTACAATCAGGGCATAATAGACAAGCTCGGCTCCCCCACCGCAAGGGGGAAAGAGGCAGACATATACATGGCTACCGCAGGCAAGTCCGACAAGGTGAAGGGTGACTATGTGATTGTCAAGTTCTTCAGGGTGGAAACCACATCGTTTATAAAGATGGCCGATTACCTTTTAGGGGACCCGAGATTCTCGAGGAAGGCCACAAGGAAGAAAAAGATGGGAATCATACTCGAATGGTGCAAGAAGGAATACGGAAACCTTGAGCTTGCCGGCAGGGCGGGTGTGAAGGCGCCAAGGCCGTATATGTTCAACGGCACCATACTCGCCATGGAGTTCATAGGCACGGGAAACGTGCCTGCGCCGCAGCTGAAGTATGTGGAGCTGGATGACCCAGAGAAGACGATGGAAAAGATACTCGGCAGCATGCGCGCGCTTTACAGCAGAAAACTCGTGCACGCCGATATGAGCGAGTACAATATCCTGATAAATGGGGAAGAGCAGGAGCCCTACCTGATAGACTTCGGTCAGGGTGTGATACTCGAGCACCCGCAATCCGGCGCGTTTCTAGAAAGGGATACAAACAACATACTGAACTATTTTGCGAAAAGATATGGAATAGAAAGGGATTTTGAAAAGACACTTCGGTACATCACTGGCTGAAGCTGATGGGCTCCGCTTTCTTCATAGTGCGGCTCAGCGCCTTTCCCATGTTGCTCCTCTTGTACATCTCTTCCAGCGCCTTGCTCCTCGTTGCAGTCAACGGATTCTTCGAGCGTATAGAGCAGACATCCGGATAGTCCACTATTGACAGTTCGTAGCTGCCTATCTTTTTCGCCATGTCTATTATCTCCTGCTTGTCGAATCCTATGAGCGGCCTCATGATGAGCTGCTTTATCCTCTGCTCCGAAGCTATGAGGTTCTCGACAGTCTGCGATGCCACCTGCCCCATGCTCTCTCCCGTGACTATGACAGAGGCATTTTCCTTCTTTGCTATCCTTTCAGCCAGCTTGTAAAGAAACCTCTTGAAGAGCATCAGTTCATACTTGTTCGGGACAGATATCGCTACCGATTGGAAAACGTGCACAGGAACAAAATAGACTTTTGAACTGCGCGAGTATCTGGAAAGCAGCCCTACGACCTCTTTCATCTTGGAAGCTGCGGCTTCCCCGTTCGTGGCGAATGCATGGACATGCAGGTATACCGGAACGAGCCCCTTCTTCATGGCGTAAAAAGCAGCCACCGGTGAGTCTATCCCTCCGGAAAGCAGGACTACCGCTTTTCCCGATACGCCTACAGGCAATCCCCCTAGACCATTGTGCCTGTCGCTATAAAGGATTGCGTAGTCCTTTAGCGCCGTGATGTAAAGCCTGTTCTCGCTTTCCTTCTCTATTTTGAAATTCAGCTTCTCCTGGTTGTCTATGAACTCCTTCACAATGTCGATCGATGTGTATTTCAGGCCCTTGAATGACCTGCGGGGCACTATTCTCACGGTTTTGGACTTGTCGAAGAAAGCTGACGAAGCCTCTCGCATCTGCTTAAGGCCGCTTCCCGAAACGATCGCAGGTGCGAACCACGTTATGCCGAACACATGGCTCAGCTTTTCGCATATGCGTTTTATATTAGAATCCTTGCCCAGATGGAGTATGAAGCGGTCCCTCGCATTTTCCAGCCTGTCATACCTCTCGCCCTCCAGCGACGCCTTTACGTTAGAGTAGAGCCGATTGACAAAGGCGCCCCTATTCCTTCCTTTCAGGAATATCTCTCCAAAGTGCATCACTATTATCTGGTAATCCATGCAAACAACAGGAAAAAGAAAGGTATAAAGCTATTAGTCTAGTTAATACTATTCAGCTATTTATAAGTATAGATTAGCGAGGATCAGCATGGCAATAATAAGCATGGCCAAGATAAGGGGCTTCATGGAGAACGCAAAGCACGTAATGCACATAAGCTACAGGCCAACAAGCCACGAGTTCAACATGAGCGCGCGCATAGTAATACTGGGCATACTGATCGTGGGAATATTGGGCTTCATCATATCGCTTATCGTAGGGTTCATAACCGGCGCACCATGAAGTAGATTCCATGGAAATAGAGATCGACTTCACAAAAAGCGCCCAGGAAAACGCAAACGAATACTACAGCAAGGCAAAGAAACTTGCAATAAAGAAAGCAGGAGCGGAGAAAGCGGTCAGGGAGCTCGGGCAAAGGCTCGAGAAAGCGATGAAGGCGCAGCAGGGGGAAAAGAAAGAGAAGAAGATAGTCAAGCTGCAGAAGAAGGAATGGTATGAGAAGTTCCACTGGTTCTTTACGAGCAACGGCCTGCTCGCGATAGGCGGAAGGGATGCGACCCAGAACGAGCTGATTAACGCCAAGCACTTTACGGAAAAGGATCTTTTCTTCCATGCGAACGTGTTCGGCGCCTCTGTTGTGGTTCTGCAGGACGGTGCGGACGCGGGCAAGGAGATAAGGGAAGAAGCGGCGCAGTTCGCCGCGTGCTATTCGAGCGCATGGAAAGACGGCCTGAACTCCGCTGATGTCTATGCGATGAACAGGAACCAGGTGAGCAAGGCCACGAACAAAGGTTCGCTCGGGAAGGGAAGCTTCCTGCTGAGCGGCGAGCGCGACTGGTACACGAACATGAGCCTTAACCTTGCGATGTTCGTAAAGAGCGAAAAGCTCAATGTGGTTCCCTTTGCGACCTTAGTCAAAATAAAAGGTAGCATGGTGAAATACGTTGCTGTAAAGATAGGCAGGGACAAGAAATCCGACGCTGCTAAGAAGATTGCGAAGCTTCTTGGCTTTGATGATCTCGACACAATCATGCAGCAGCTCCCAACCGGCTCGTTCAAAGTTGAAGATGGCAAATAGCGCGTAATCCCCAGTGGGCTTTGACTAGGAAATGCTCTACGGATTCGAACTCTGGTTTCGCTGTCGAAACAGAATGGTGCAGGGAGAGAGATTCGAACTCTCGAACCCCTAAGGGACTAGGCCCTGAACCTAGCGCGTTTGACCAAGCTCCGCCATCCCTGCACAAGCACAGAACATTCTTGCTCAAGATATTTATAACCTAGGCATGCTATCTGTTAATAGAAGGTGCGCAACTTGCCCAATACCAGCAGGAACAACATAATAAGCGTATCGCTCGCCACAGCGGTCGGGCTCGGCGCAATAATAGGAGCGGGTATCTTCGTGCTTAGCGGCACAGCGATATCGCTTGCTGGGGCGCTTGCGCTGCTAGCGTTCGTGATCGTCGGCATCGTCGCGATAATAGTCGCGCTCGAGTTCGGCGAGCTGGGGAGCATTATGCCAAAAGTGCGCGGCGCAACATATTCTTACGTATATGAGGCTTTCGGCAGCGAACTAGGGTTCATAACCGGCATCCTAAAATACTTCAACTGGGCCACTGCGATATCTGTG
>JAKAPD010000064.1 GCA_021812025.1 Microcaldota archaeon
ATTTTCCGACTTCTTTATCTTCTTTGCAATCGCCACTGCTCTCCTTCTTGTCCTTTCCAGGTGCTCTAGTCTGTTCGCCACGGACTGATCCCTGCGCTGTCTGTGGAATTCCTTGATATTCTCGGTCGCCCTCTCTACAAATTCATTGGTTTTTGCCATGATTCTCTTGCTGCTGCAAGGTATAAATAGTATGGCCGCATCAGCCGGTCCTTCCTACTGCAAAGTCCGCAAGGAACTTCAGCCTTTTCTTCGCCTCGGAATCCGGGAGCGCCTTATCGAGTTTCGCCCAGGCGTCATCGATTACTTTTCTTTTCACTTCATCGGTGTGCTCGTGGGCATTGTACCTCTTCATTATCTGTATGGCTTCTCTTATATGCGCCTGGTCCTTGGTATGCATCCTCAATATCTGGATTAGCCTTTCTTTGTCTGCGGGGCTTGCGTGTTCAAGCGTGTAGATCACTAGAAGGGTTATCTTTCCCTCTGTTATGTCCTCGCCTATCATGCCCTTGTTCTTCGAGACGTCGCTTTCTGTGACGTTGAGGAGGTCGTCCTGAAGCTGGAAGCCGACTCCGAGCGCCGCGCAGAAGTCCGATATCGCCTGTACTACATTCTCGGTAGCTCCGCAGAGCGTGGCAGCGAGCTTTCCTGTCATGCTCGTGAGCACTCCGGTTTTCCCATAGAGCATTCCCAGCACATTGTCTTCGGTTATGCTCCGCAAGTCCACCGCCCCAACGCCCCACGCAAGGTCGGTGCCTTGGCCTATGGTGAGCTTGAGCATGTCCCTCTGGTATATAGTTATCAGCTTCGATTTCATTTCTCCCGAGAGCTTTCCGCTGTCAAGCACTGTTATTATCGGATAATAGTAGCCGAAGTCCCCAAGGTTGTTCGCTATTGCAAGCCCGAACTGTACGTGAAGTGCTGGCTTGTTCCTCCTCGTAGCCGAATTGTCCTCTATGTCGTCGTGGACAAGGGTGGAATTGTGTATTATCTCGGGTATTATCGAGAATTCCATATAGTCTTCAGGATTCTTTCCGAGGGCTTCTATTATGGTAAGCATGAGCGCGGGCCTGAGCCTTTTGCCGCCCATGCTCATAAGATACCTTGCCGGTTCAACGAGGCTTTTTTCCACCGATGGAAGGCTATACGTGCTTGCATCCACGCCGAGGAGCTTTTCGACAATCCTTTTCGATGAACCCGCCCCGAACTCCTTCTCAAGAAGAGCGTCGACTCTATCGGCGACTTTTTTCATGTAGAGCATGTGCCTTTCGGCTTCGTTTGGCTTCTCCTTTGACATTCCCACACGGTTATTTTCTCAATAAGCTATTTCTTCCTTATGTACATCTCTTCCACTGAGGACAATACGATGTCCTTGTATTGATTGTCCGGCATCACCTCCAGGAATTTCTCGACCGACTCCTTCGCCTTGCTTCCGAATTCCTCTGCCTTTCCCCTGGCATAGTCGATGCTCTTGTACTTGTCTATCAGCTCCCTGAGGTATAGGATCTCAGCCTCTGTTTTCTGATCTCTTTTCTTCTTGTAAATCGCATCGATCCTCTCTTTTTCTGCAGGGTTTGCGTTGTTGTACATGTGCAAGACGGAAAGCGTTATCTTCCCTTCGAAAAGGTCGCCGTTGTTCTTCTTGCCAAACTCCTTCTCATCCGCTGTCATGTCGAGTATGTCGTCTACTATCTGGAATGCGACGCCTGCAGGCTGCCCTATCGATTTCAAAATCTGCAGGTCGGTCTCCGAGGCGTTTCCTGTCAGTGCGCCGAGTTGCATGGGCCCGTATACTGTATAATAGCATGTTTTGCTGTCCGCTATCCTGTAGTACATCGCCTCGTTCGCTCTGCTAAGGTCCTTTGTGTAATGTATGAACTCGTTCTCTATGTGCTGGCCCTCCACAGTGTAATTGAGCATGTCCCAAAACTTCTCGTAGACCCTGTTGCCTTTTTCAGGTCCTACGCGAAGCGTGTAGTCTTTAAGCATGCGCCACATCGCCATGTGCCCGATATTGGTCGCGTTGAAGGCGTGCACCCAGCCGTAGACCCTCTGGGCCGCCGGCTTGCCCCTCCTGAGCTCAGAGTCGTCCTCCACATCGTCCTGCATCAGTATCCAGTCCTCTGATATCTGCTGCGCCGCAGCAGGCAGCATAGCGTCTTCTATGTTGGCCCCATAGAGCTGTGATGTAAGCAGCAAGAGACCCGGCCTCCTGTACTTGCCCTTCCTGTCTATGTAGTCCCTCATTATGTGGCTGGCTCCCGGCTGTCCATTCGGTACATACTTGCACAGTATGTTGTATACTTCAGAGCGATGGCTCTCCACGAAATCTTTGAATGTGGTCATCCTAATCGCCTATGCTATAAAATCAGCTTATATTTAACCTTGTCCAATAGTTCGTCGCATGACTTATTAATCTTGCGCAGATCCACGGATTTTCGGCTCGGTTTAAATAATCGAAGTTGCATATCATGTTGTATGTTGATAGTTCTGAAGATAGGGGGCTCAGCCATATCTGACAAGAAGACGGGCAAGAGCTTCATAAAGGAAACGATGGAAAGGGCAGCGAAGGAGATCCCAAAAGGATCGAGCATAATCATAATACACGGAGCCGGCGCACTGGGCCACAGTTTCGCCAGAGAGCATAGGCTGAAGATGCTCGAAGGCAACCACAACGACTGGGCGAAGCTAAGGCAGATAGTGGAGCAGCAGATTACCATGCCGTTGCTCCTTAGCCTTGTAAATGCCGGGCACGCGCCGATGCACATCCCGGCAGCGTCGATGATAAAGACCAGCGAGGGCAAGATAACAAGGTCAGATTACGCGCCGGTATCCGAATACCTGCAGAAGGGATTCATGCCGGTGCTGCATGCGGATGCGCCCCTCGATGACAAACTGGGGCTTTCGATACTTTCCGGCGATACTATAGCCACAGACATATCAAATGCATTGGATGCCGATATGCTAATTTACGGCACTGACGTCGACGGCATATACGGCAAGGATATGAAAACGATAAATAGGATAGGCAAGAAAGCGGCAAGCAGGCTGGATTTCTGGAATGTTAACGATGTCAGCGGCGGTATGAAGAAGAAAGTTGAAGAGGCCCTGCTGCTCAAGGAAGCCAAGGTGCGGGTGATAAACCTGAGGAAGGACGGCAACCTAAGGAAAGCGATCGAAGGAGCAGACGTAGGCACTCTGATAGAATAGAATTCGTCTATAGCCGAAACTACCAAAGGGCTTTAAATATAATGCAAGCCGCAGTACTTCTTCAGAGTAAGATGGCTAAAGTTCATGAATTGGTGGGCATAGTGCCCATTATATCCGGCGACGAAGGTGCTCTCGGCGTGCTCTACTTGAGGCGCGCGGAGGACGATGACATAATGCCCAACTTCTGGTGCGTACCCTCGGGTCACGTCGAGGAGGGTGAGACAAAGCAGCAAGCTGCGCTCAGGGAGCTAAAGGAAGAGACCGGCATAGAGGCAACAGAAGGCCAGCTTATAGAATTAGTTCTTGATCTAGAGTCGAAGGAAACAATGAAGAACGGCAAGGAGTTCCCGCTAAAGGCGGCTGTCTACGCCGTTGTATTACCGGACAAAAGGCTCGGTGACGTGACGCTCATAAAGGACCACTCTGCGGCGAGGGTCCTGGGTCTCGGTGCATTCGATGAGATGGGCAAGAAGCCAGAAAACTTCGCAAACTTTACCAGGACAGACAGGCTCATAGCCGAAATGTTCTCGGCAAGGATTTCAGACTTGTGCCATTCTTTAGCACTGCCGATAAGGATAGAAGCGGCGGCTGCGGCTTCAAGAACGTCAGTGCAAGAGGTCACGGTTTCACCGCAGACAGTTTCGCCGAGCGCAGAAATAGCGCCAGAAGTGCCGCAGACATTGATGAAGAGCACCGGCTGACCAATTTTCT
>JAKAPD010000065.1 GCA_021812025.1 Microcaldota archaeon
TCAGGTTCAAGCCCTTGACGGAGCAGGACATGGAAGAATACATCAACAACATAGTAAAAAACGAGGGTCTTGAAATCGATGAAAAGGTGATAAAAGCCCTTGTCTATGTGTCCGATGGGGATCTCAGAAAGCTTACGAACATACTCCAAAGCGCAGCCCTGCAGGGCAAAAAGGTAACAGAGGCGCATATATACGACATCGCATCTAGGGCAAGGCCGAAGGAAATAGTTTCGATGCTCAAGTCGGCTATAACTGGAGATTTCGAAACGGCAAGAACGGAGCTCGACAATCTAATGCTGCGCCAAGGGATGAGCGCCGAAGACATTATCACGCAGTGCTACAGGGAGGTGCAGGGCCTTAACATAGATGAGCGATCCAAGCTAAGGATTGCAGTGGCTCTGGGCGAAGCGAATTTCAGGATTGTCGAAGGTGCTAATGAGAGGATCCAGCTCGAGGCAACGCTGGCCCAGCTCTCGTTGTTCGCTAAAGAGAAATAGCCGCTATTGCCAAACTTTTATCTCTAGCGGGCCGCCATAGTTCTCTCTCGGGGCTTGTATGTACAAATCTATTATGAAGCCGGTCTTCTCCCCTATCTTGAACGGCACCTTTGGCTCCGTGCCGACTATTGTGAACGGCTTTTCCACGTCTACCCTCCTTACCTCATCGCCTTCCGACAGTGCCTGCACCACATTCACGTTTTGTATAAATATCTGCCCTTTTTGCAAATCCATTATCTGCGACGAGTCCCTCAACTCCACTTTTTTCCTCAGCGTTGTTATTATGGTTTTTGTCAGCTCCAGGTGGACCATCTCGAGATCTTGGGCTATAAGGTCGACATCGAGGGGTCCGCTATACGCGTAATCCGGGGCTTCCACTTTCACTTTGAAGACCACCTTGCCGTCTTCTTCTACCTCGAGCGGAACCCCTGGCGACACAGAAACGAACCTGAACGGCTGCTTCACGCCGATGCCTCGTATCTTAAGAGGCGGGTTCTTCTCTGCTTTGAATATCTGGTTTATCATGGTCCTTGTTGGCTTGTTCTGGAACGGAAGTGTGAGCGTGAACACTTTCCCCTTTACCTCAAAGCCATTTATGGAATGCATTGCGCCCATGAATTTTATATTTACAGCGGTTACCATCACTTTCTCCGGCTTTTTGAAGAAATTCAATTGCATTGCATCAGCTCTATTGCAAAGACTTAAATCTTGGGATATATATATTCCTATTGTGGTTTTATGATTAAAGAAGGTGAAAAAGCGCCTGGCTTCAGGCTCAAGGGTGTTGATGGGAAGATTCACACGCTCAGCGAGTTCAGGGGAAAGCGTCTAGTGCTCTATTTCTACCCGAAGGATGACACGCCTGGCTGCACGATAGAAGCCAAAGACTTCACAAAATACCTTCCTGCTATAAAGAAGGCCGGCGCAGAAGTCGTTGGGATAAGCAAAGACGGCTATGAATCCCATTGCGACTTTAGGGACAAATACATGCTAAAGGTGCTTCTTTTGTCGGATCCGAGCAATAAGACAATAAAGGCCTATGACGCCTATGGCAACAGGGGCATATTCGGCATGGGCACGCTCAGGAAAACCTGCATAATAGACGAGAAGGGCAAACTCATGAAGGATTTCGGGAAAGTTAATGCGCTCGGCCACGCAAAGAAGGTGCTCGAATTCCTAAATGGATCGTGATAATGTGGGCGCTAGGATACTGATAATGGATTCGGGTTCCTACTTGCAGATAGGCGGAGCAGCAAAGGCATCGTACCAGCTTTATACCGGTCTCTCCGGTAAAAAGGGGTGCAGCATAGACCTGCTCGGCGATTTCTCCCAGATCGATAAAGGGATCGAAACTATCGATGCAAATACCATGCTCGACAGGGAATACGACATTATCTTCATGAACTCGATAAGGGACGTAGTGATAGTTACGAAATACCTGCGCAAGTACCCCGATGCAAAAATCGTTTACACTGATAGGGGCAACGTAATTGTCAATAGGGTAAACGCAGGTCTCAAGGCTTTGCTCCCTAAGATGATAGCGAGGGACATGCTACTCTCGAGAATGGGGAACTGGCTAGACTATTACGTGGCGATAACAGCCGGGCAGTATAGGGAGGCACAGCGTTATTTTGGAGGTAATGTGAAGATCAGATACATACCAATAGCTCCAGATAAGGAATTCAAGAAAATGAAAGTATCGAACAAGTTTGATGGGGCAATCTACGTGGGAAGGCTTGATGAGCGCCAGAAGAAGATAGAGTTCCTAATACAAGGCATGAAGAGGACGAAGGAGCTCCATGCCGATATGGCCGACAAAGAGCTCCTCAAGATAGTTGGAGCAGGCCCGGATGAGCTGCGCTACAGGGAACTTGTAACTGCGCTCTCGCTTGAAGATAACGTGGTTTTCGAAGGCGCGAAGTACGGACTTGAGCTAGTCGAAGAATACAATAGCGCGAAATTCTTTGTTTCTACCTCAGAGTGGGAAAGCCCTGGAAGGAGCTTTCTCGAGGCGATGGCTTGCGGCCTGCCGATATTACTCAATCAGAGGAACAATGCGATAATGAGCTTTAATCCCGAAAAGAGAGTCGTAAGAAGCGATTATAACGGGCTTGTATACGACTACGACGAGATAGACGGCTTCGTAGGCAAGTTCCACACGCTTTACGCGGATGCGAAGCTTCGTGCGAAACTATCAAAAGGGGCTGTGGAGTACTCGAAGGAATTCTCACTAGAAAAGAACATTGCCCAATACAGAATTATTGTGGATTCGCTTTCCAAATAAGCATAAATAAAAACATTGGCTCCGATACTGAATTGATGAGCGAGAAGAACAAGAAGATGTTTTCCAGGATCGCTTCCTATTACGACAAGATGAATAGTATTCTTAGCTTAGGCGCAGACGCGAAATGGCGCGCCGAAGCGGCAAGAGAATGCATGCTGTCAAGGAGGCCGATAATGGTGCTGGATGTCGCTACCGGTACGGGTGAGCTGGCTTTGGCGATAAACGCCGAAGCGTCAAAAAGAGGAAAAAGGGTGATAATAGACGGGATAGACTTCAACGAAGACATGCTCGAGGTTGCTAGAAAGAAGCTGCATCAAAAAGCGATCAAGAACATAAGGCTGCAGCTCGTAGACGCGCTGTCATACTCGTCTGACAACGCTTTTGATGTGATAACTTCTGGGTTCGCGCTCAGGAACTTCGATAGCTTAGAGAAGTTCATCGGCGTTACCTACAAGCTGTTGAAGAGCAATGGAAAAGTCGTATTCCTTGAGGTCGCAAAGCCGGAAAGCAAATTCATTGACTTCTTCAGATTCTACTACTTCAAGGTCATACCGGTAATAGCCGCGCGGTACAACAAAGACGCATATATACATCTGGTCTCTACAGCATGGGAATTTGACAAGGACAGGCTCATAAGGATGATGAAGAGCACAGGTTTCACGAACGTGAAGGTTAAGAACTTGTCGTGGGGCGCTGCGTTCATACTGACAGCATGGAAAAGAGGTAAAAAAGCAAGTAAATAGAGCTAAATTCTTCTTCTCCGAATGAATATTGCGGCCAGGTGGTCTCTTTGCCCCTCATACTATTCATTGACATGGACTCTTTCTACGCTTCGTGCGAAAAACTGCGCCGGTCGGATCTCAGCGGCAAGGCATTCGTAGTAGGAACACATGACGAGGAGAACAAGCTCAAGGGCGTGGTCGAAACGTGCAGCTATGAGGCAAAGCGCGCCGGAATCAAGAGCGCCATGCCAGTAGCGATGGCGTTGAAGGTAAAGCCCGATCTAGTCTATGTCGAATCCGATCATGCATACTACGATGAGATGTCTATGAAAGTGATGCAGCTTTTGCGGTCCTTCGGTAGGAAGATGGAGATCATAAGCGTCGACTAATCCGCCTTG
>JAKAPD010000006.1 GCA_021812025.1 Microcaldota archaeon
CTATTTTATAGGCAGACCTGTGTATGTTCGCGTTATATGTCTTGTAGTACTTGGATATTGCGCTTATGACTTTCTTCGGCTTCTGTGATGTTGCGGCGCTGTCAAGATACGCCAACGGGCGCCCATTAGCCATGATTTTCAGTATCGGGAAATCATTCCTTATTTTTCCAATGTCGATCATTCCAACTCACTTCTTGCCTATGAGGGAGTCGTACCCTTCCTTTTCCACTTTCTCTATCATTTCCTTCCCTCCTTCGGCTACTATCTTGCCATCGCTCATTATGTGCACAAACTGCGGCTTCATATAGTTCAATATCCTACTGTAGTGGGTGATTACGAGCAGGCCCATATTGTCATGCTCTGCTATTTCATTTATGTTTTTCGCCACCACCCTGATCGCGTCTATGTCCAGGCCGGAGTCAGGTTCGTCCAGAATCGCCATCTTTGGCTTAAGCAATGACAGCTGGAGCACCTCTGCCTTTTTCTTTTCGCCACCGGAGAAGCCGTGGTTTAGCGATCTTCCGATTACGCTCTGTGTAATATTCAACTTCGCAGACCTGTCCCTGATTTCGCCCATAAACTGCTTGATTTCCACAGTCCCGTCTGTAAGGGACTCTTTCGCAGCCCTCACGAAGTTTACGAAGCCCACGCCCTCTATCTCTACGGGATTCTGGAACTGCAGGAACAGGCCAAGCTTCGCCCTCTTATCTGCCTTTAGGTCAAGTATGCTTTTTCCATCCAGCAATATGTCCCCCTTTGTGACCTTCGTCGATGGATGTCCCATCACGGCCTTCGCGAGTGTCGTCTTCCCAGAGCCGTTCGGCCCCATGATCACGTGGAATTCCCCCCGTTTGATCTTTAGGCTAATGCCCCTGAGTATTTCCTTTCCGCCTGTCGTTGCATAAACATCTCTTATCTCTAAAGTCATGTCATCACTCATTTGATCATAAGCGCGCATCTGAAAGTAAGGTTCTTGGAGCACATCCTGCATACTGCTTTCTGCGCATTGTACTTGTCATTTTTTAGCATGAAGCCGACGAAGTCTTCTATGTCCTTGTCATCAAGTTCCTTTTCCATCTCCTTGACCCTCTTCGAATATATTCCGCTCAAATATTTGCTTACCGCGGCTTGTGTGGTATCTAAGAGCCTGCCTATCTGCTGCTGGTTGATATGGTGCTTCTCCTCAAGCGCTTTCGCCGCCTTTGCTCTAAGCGCAGGGAGGAACTCCTTCACCATCGCTTCGTATTCTGTCAACATCTTACTCATTCCTATATTTGTAGTGCCCCTGGAACATCCCAGGGCTTTGTGCGGGCGTGTACCATATGTTGTGCATGTCTAGTTTAGGTATTACACCAAAGCACCCGTTGTTGATTTTATCGTGCATGAGCGCCGATACTGCCTCTTTCATCTTCTCGTTTTCTATTCGCGAAATCGTGCTTGCGAAGAATCCCGCTACCACAAGGCGCCTCGCCGCAGTCTCATCAGCGCCTCTAGACATGAGATAGAAGAGCGCATCTTCATCGACCGGAGCCGTGGCCGACGAGTGTGTTGCCTTAACATCGCTGTTGTTTATCGACATGCCCGGCAGTGAATCCATGTGGCAGTCCTTGTCCAGGAGGATTCCTCTTTCGTTGACAAACGAGCGAGCTCCCTTGGCATTGTCCAATAGGCTAGCAAAGCCCTTCAACAGACACATGGATTCATCCATGAGCGCAGCTTTTGACTCCAAATCGGCAACTGTTTCCCGCTCCCCGTTGGTTATTATGGTGTTGATGTCAAACTGCTGTTCGGAAGAGCCCAGCACGAGCTCTATCACTTCGTCTTTGGCCTGGTACTCTTCTGCGTTTATTTCGTTCTTGGTCCTCGACCCTATTCCGCCATTGTAGACGTAATTCAGCTTCAGGTAGCCGCGCTCCAGTATCCTCGCTTTGGAAAAACCGACCACATATGTTCTTTCGTCCTCATTGTGGACTATATTGATCTCTGCAGTCGAATGTCTCCCGATCGTTGCTTCATGTAGCGCAGAGTTAAGCGATTTCCTCGTTGTCTTCGATCCAAACCATTCGAATAAGCTGAGCTTCGATTCCCTGCCTGTCCTTATTATGATTTGTGTCGCGAAAGGCCTGTCGGAGTTTGCAAAAAGGATGCTAATATCAGCGGTTTTCCCATCTGGCACATCTATCAGCACCAATTTCTTCGTATGCGCGTGTATGAAGGCGACCAACCTGTTCTCTTTGTTTCTGTACATCTTTCTCGCAAGGTCTTCTTCGGTTAGCATACCAACATCGATTACCTTTACAAAGCCGTTTTCGTTTTCGATGACATGGGTGCTGCTGCCGAAGAGGAGGTCAAACTTTATACCTAGGTTATCCCGCATCTGTTTCGACATGGCCAGAAGGCTTCCAGCCTCTTTCGGATCCTCTCTCCCACCAAGCAGTTCTTCCCCAAACTGCTCCAGCGGCAGTTTCACATAAAATCTCTTGTAGAGTTCGCTCTGCTCGTCAGGCAGCAACTTGTAGTTTTCCAAAGCCTCTGTGATGAAGGACTTATAGTATTCCGTTTTTCCACCTGTTATCCTACCGAGTTTGATGTGTCTAGCTTTATCAGCCTCTTGAGCTCGAGCGAATATTCGAGCGGGAGAACCTTGGCAAGCGAGTCTATGAAGCCGAGCACAATCGTCGCGACCGCGTCCTCTTCGCTCATCCCCCTTGACATAAGGTAGAATAGCTCCTCTTCACCGATCTTCCCAACAGCGGCTTCGTGGCTTATGTGCGCGTCATCTCTGTAGACTTGCATGTATGGGTAGGTGTTGGTCTTTGCTTTTTCATCGAGCAAAAGGGCATCGCATCTTACTGCTGATTTTACATTGGCGGCATCTCTCGAAATGTAAAGAAGGCCGCGATATGAGGCGACGCCGGTGCCCTTCGAAACACTTTTCGATATTATCTTTGACGTGGTATTCGGCGCAAGATGGTAGATTTTCCCGCCAGAGTCCTGCGTTTGTCCATCACCGGCGATTGCGATAGAAAGCACCTCGCCCTTTGCGCCCTGCTCTTTCAAATAGACACTCGGGTACTTCATGTTGACCCGGCTCCCTATGTTTCCGTCAATCCATTCGACACACGCGTTTTCATATGCAAAGGCTCTCTGTGTAACAAGGTTATAGACATTCTTCGACCAGTTTTGTATGGTCACATATCTTATATGTGCATTTTTGTGTGCGACGAGCTCCACAACAGCAGCATGAAGCGACGAACTCATGTAAATCGGCGCCGTGCAACCCTCGATATATGTCACATCCGCATCTTCATCTGCGATTATCAGCGTCCTTTCAAACTGGCCCGCCTTTTCCGCGTTTATCCTGAAGTACGCCTGCAGCGGCATTGCAACCTTGACGCCCTTCGGGACATAGATGAACGATCCCCCGCTCCACACCGCAGTATTGAGCGCAGCGAATTTGTTGTCGGAAGGCGGAATCATCATACCAAAGTATTTTTTGACAAGCTCCGGATATTTTTTCACGGCATTATCCATGTCTGTGAATATCACGCCCTGCCTCTCCAGATCCTCCCTGATTTTGCCATAGACGACTTCAGAATCGTACTGGATTTCTGCACCTGCGAAGAATTTCCTCTCTGCTTCCGGGATACCCAGCTTGTCGAACGTCTTCTTGATATCATCAGGCACTTTCTCCCATGTGTCGGCCTTTGGCTTGCCAGTAGGTTTAAGATAGTAGTAAACGTCTTCGAAGTCTATACCACTGAGGTCAGCGCCCCATTTCGGCATCGGCTTGCTCTTGAAGACACGATAGCCAGTAAGCCTTTTCTCGAGCATCCATTCCGGTTCCTTCTTTATCTTTGAGATCTCCCTTATTATTCCCTCATCAAGACCTTTCCTTGTCTTGAATTCGTATTCGAAGCTGTCGCTGAACCCGTACATCTCCCTGTACTCGCTGTTCTGCTGTTCCAGAATGGCCTTCAGATCGTCTGCCATGGCATCAACTACGGCGTTATAACTCAGTTATAACTAAGCTAGTCATAATATTTAAATACCCCATATATCGCAGTAGGGAGTCGACTTCAAAAAGCGTCGATGCAAAAAGTGGTCACAATTATTAAAGTAAAACGCCGATACTTGCGACTTTATAAGTCTTGTTCTGCATTTGTTATTGCTACTCTTGGTGATCGTATGGCAAAGGCGCAGTTCGTTAACGAGTTTACTTACAAGAATTTCATAGAACAGGGGAAGGAGCCAGAATTCGATGCGTTGTTCGAAAAGGGTTTGGAGGATGCAAGAAAGCTTTTCGGTAAGACATTTCCCATGTACGTAGCGGGCAGGGAGGTGTTTGCACAGGAGAGGATAACCGAAAAGTCGCCGATAGACGGAACAGTGATAGGAAATTTTCAGAAGGGTACGCGGGAACACACACGAGCGACCATAGCAGAGGCCAACAAGGCTTTCTGGAACTGGAAAAACACCGACTACAGGGAAAGGGTGGCGCTTTTCAGAAAGGCTGCGGATGTTTTCTCGAAGAACAAGTTCCTTCTTTCTGCCATTCTTAGTTATGAAAATGGAAAATCAAGATACGAGTCCGTCGGCGAGGTGGATGAAGCGATAGATTTCATAAGATTCTATGCTAATGAGCTAGAGGCAAACAAGGGATTCGCAAGGAAAACAGCGATGCTCCAGAGCACCGCAAAGGTCCCGGCAGGATTTCAAGGCGCGCCGTCGTCAAAGCCCGAGAAGGGCGTAATAAGGCTGGAACCATACGGGGTATTCGGAATCATAGCCCCGTTCAACTTCCCAGTTTCCATTTCAACAGGAATGAGCGCCGGAGCAATGATAGCCGGAAATACCGCAATATTCAAGCCCTCATCAACCGACAGCATGACCATGCTGACGGGCCTAAAGATATACGAATATTTTAAAGAAGCCGGGCTCCCCAGCGGGGTCTTCAATTACGTGACCGGGCCTGGATCGGAAGTGGGCGACGAGCTAGTTGTGAATAAGGATGTGGCTGGCATAGCATTCACCGGATCGAGATCTGTCGGGACTTCTATGATAAAGAAGGCATATGACCTCGGCCTCCAGAAGGCGTTCGTGGTAGAAATGGGCGGCAAGAACGCCGTAATCGTTTCAAAGCACGCGGATATAGACGTGGCAGTGGACGGCGTCGCAAGCGCCGCTTTCGGCTTTGATGGTCAGAAGTGCAGCGCATGTTCAAGAGTATATGTGCATGATTCGATAAAGGAGCAGTTCATAAGCAAGCTGATAGAGAAAGTAAGACACTTCAAGATTGGAAATCCTCTGGAAAAAGGCGTTTACATGGGCCCGCTGATCAGCCAGAACGCGATGAAGACGTATTCTGAAGCGGTGGAGAAGATAAGGGCGACAGGGCGGATACTTTACGGCGGCAACAAGATTAACACGGGGCTTAATGGATTTTATGTGGAGCCGACGATTGCTGAGGTGAGGCACGACAACGAGTTGGTGAGGAAAGAGCTGTTCGTGCCAATACTGATAGTAGAGAGTTACAAGGACTTCAACGACGCGCTTAGGCTGGCTAACGACGTCGAATACGGATTGACATCCGGACTCTATAGCAAGAACAACAAGGAAATAAAGGAGTACATCGATAAGATGCAAGCAGGCTTAGTGTACATCAACAGGCAGACCAGCGCCACTACCGGGGCAATAGTGGGCTTGCACACCTTCGTGGGCTGGAAAGCCAGCAGCATCGGCGGAAAAGGCACAGGCAGCAAGTTCTACTTGCAGCAGTTCATGAGGGAGCATAGTATATCGCTTACGAAGTGGTAGCATGGCAAAAACCTTAAAGCCATTGATAGAAGAGTATCTCGATGGAGCCAAGCTAATGCAGATGGCGACTTCAAGGGGCAACAGGCCCTGGATTGCATCCGTATGGTATGCACACGACAGCAAGACGAACCTCTATTTCATATCCAAAAAATCCAGAAGGCATTCGAAGGAACTAATGAAGAATCCGCGTGTTGCCGGGGCGATAGTTGTACCGCACACGTTTGGAAGTGGCCAAAAGGTCAGAGGTCTGCAGTTCGAAGGTATGGCTGAGCCTTGCTCGGCAAGGGAGACAGTAGCGGCGAGGAGCCTTTACCTTAAAAAATATCCTAATGCAGAAAAGATATCGCTGGCCGATCTGCTGTCGCCGCTATCGAAATCATCGTTCTACATAATGAGACCGAAGGCGTTCGTGCTTTTTGACGAGATACATTATCCGGAACAACCGAGGCAGGAATTTCCTGCGCAAAGGGAAAAGTGATCATATGCTTTCGAAGATTTGGAAGTCATCGCAAAAATATGGGACGATCCCAATAAGCATAGGCACCAAAAGTCTCAGCGCAAAAGTCGCAGACAGCTTTGCAAAGAGGAGCCTGGGATTGATGCACGAAAAAACCCTGAAGAAGAACAATTGCATGCTTTTCATTTTTCCATTTGCACAGAGGTATGGCATATGGATGAGGAACATGCTGTTCCCCATAGACATACTCTGGCTGGACGACGAGAAAAAAATAGTCGATTACAGAGAAAAAGTGCAGCCTGCCAAGGGTGCATTCGATTTTAGGACATATTTTCCCAAAAGAGAGGCCCGATACGTTATCGAACTGCCCGCGGGCTTCATAAGATCAAGCAGGGTCAGCGCAAGCACAAAAGTGAAATTCTAGAAAAAAGGGAATAAAATAAGATAAAAAAGAAAAATAGAGCAGACGGTTATCTTCTGCCCCTCCTGTTCATCTTCGCTCTGGCGACGTATCCTGCCTTGTCAATGAAGTACAGGTAGCCCTCTCTGCGGTCGACTTTCTCACTGCCCATCTTTTGTTTCCTTCCGCGCGGGTTTGTCTTCATCGGCGTGCGCCAGACATAACCATCCTTTCCCAGGTAGTACAGATACCCGTCCTCTCTCCTTACGCTTTCTTTTCCTACTCTTTCTGCCATAGGTTTCACCCCTATATACTCTATAATAGAATGGGCATCTTTAAATACCTATCGTCGAGAAAATCCATTTTTACGTCTAAAAAATACCGTAAACGCCAAAAATCAGATAGGTTTTATAAACTGAGTGATTATCTATGCTGAAAACAGGGTGTGCCAATGATAGAGATAAAAATATCAGAGCCCATCGATCTCAGGGGCTTCACTTTCATAGAAGGATTTCCGGGAATAGGCCTGGTGGGGCCGATGGCGATAAGCTACATAATAGACAAG
This sequence comes from Microcaldota archaeon, assembly GCA_021812025.1. GTDB lineage: Archaea > Micrarchaeota > Micrarchaeia > Micrarchaeales > Micrarchaeaceae > JAJZYD01. The sequence continues at coordinate 7,240 of JAKAPD010000006.1, forward strand.
ATGAAAATGGACTATGTCGGCTATATAGACAGCGACGCTTTCCCGCCTTTGGTGTCAATACACAACAATGTCCCGATGCCCCCAATCAGGGTATACGCAAGCAAAAAATCAAAGATATTCACGATACTGGCCGAATTTGCAATACCGCTGGAGCAGATGCACGAACTGAGCGGGAAGATATTCGATTTCATAAAACAAAGCGGAATATCGAAGATTGTTTCCATATCCGGAGTCCCGACTGCAAAGTATGACGAGAACGGACCGGTCTTTGCGATAGGATCCAGCGACGCTGTTTCGAAAGAGATACAGAAAGCCGGCCTGAAGGCCGTTGGCGAGGGAGTCGCTACCGGCGTAAGTGCGCTCCTATTGCTCGCCAGCGTGGACAGCGACATACCGGACTATAACATACTAGTTCCCGTAGATCCGGCGATGGTGAATCCCAAATACGCCGAGACTGCCATAACGGCGATAAACAGGCTGCTAAAGCTCAACATAGACATCGACGAACTCGACAAGGAGGCAAAAGAGGTAGAGGCAAAGATAAAGGACATACTGAAAAGGCACAAGGAGGCGCAGGACGCAAGCAGGAAAACAACCGAAGAGGCCGGGCCCCCGACATACGTGTGACTATTTTTATATATTGGCAGCAAAAGCATCATTGCCAAACATGCAGGGGTTGCAGAGCCTGGTTTGGCTTTAGCTTTGCAAGAGCTCAGCCACAGAAAAATGCGCAGGACTTAAGATCCTGTGGCCTAGCGCCTTCGTGAGTTCGAATCTCACCCCCTGCACAAATTTTACGGTAGCTTTTCAGAATCTTTATATAACTGGAAGCCACAATAACATTGTAGGTGGTTTGGTGAGCGTCGCAGGATTCGAGGATGATTATGTGAGAGGCCTGGCAGCAAGCGAATTGGAGCCATTTGAAAAAAGAGCAATGGAACTGTTAGACCATATGAATAATGATAAAACAGAGCTTTCCATGCTGGCCGGCAAGCTGAGAGATTTCTACTCCATCGCTGAGTTATTTGTGATGGCAGAGCAGGAGGAGGAAGATCTTGCGAAATTCAGGGAAGTGGTGCTTATGGTAAACAAAATAGTTGCAAAGAAGAAATCGCAAAGACTAAGCACAGTCATTGATCTACCGCTTACGAAACGGATTTTTCTCGTTGCTGCCCTTGTACAGAAATCCGCATCAATCGAAGCCCATGGGGAAACTGAAGATATCGAAAAGCAAGCCGGAGAGAACTTAGCCAGAATGCCATGGTCCTCGGAAGAGAGCGCGGTAATGGAACACTATGTTCTACACGACCTTATCGGCGCTCCATTAGATAAACTTCTTAAGATGAGCGGAATAACTTCGCAGAGCCCTGAAACTATTTTTGACATGGAGGCCCTCAAGAAGAACCTGAATTGGGGCTATCTTTCTATAGACGTCTCGGATAAGAGAAAGTTGGAGCAGGCAACCAAGTTCTTCTTAGAGTCAAACCCGATGCTTCCAGGTAGTATCTTAGGAGTAACCGACATGTCAGAAGAAGCAAAACGAATACTCGGGAAGGAGGGCGCAGACGAACTGCTAAATCCTTTATTCTGGGATACTCTTTACCAGGCGATGTCAATGTCCCTTAAGCCAGAGGTTATGGGTGCCGTAAGTGATACAATAGGCAAGATATTGGCAACCTACGTAAATACCACAAACCGCCTATATCTGTATAGGGGGGTTCACTTTAAGTCAGAGGAGGAAAGGGACAGATTCATTTCTGAGGCAAGAGAACATGGCATCGAAAAGAAACAACAAGCGGAAGCAGAGCCGGGTGCAATCAAATACGATTTTATATCCACTACGGCATTCAAGGAAATCGCGGATAAATTTACCAAGATTGGCATATCGGATAGCGGCGAGAAGATTTACAGCGCAATTATAACCATGGAGGTATCAAAAGTAGAGGTCACCCAGGTTAGGTATACTGGTGTTGACTCTAGCACATCGTTCGTCGATACCGAACCGCTGTTAAACCGCATTGAAGGGGAGTTCAGAATAAAAGATAAAATCCCTAAGGCGGCTATAATCAGCATAGAAGCCGTAAATCCCGAATAATTCAAAGCAGCAAGAATTCAAATCTCCCCCTGCACATTTAAGAGAAGCTTATCTCCAGACCTCTTCTAATTTTTGACCCGACTAGCGCTTTAACGAACCCCCTTGTCAGCAGAGAGCATTTCCCTCAGCCTGTATACATTCAAGACACCCTCTTCCTTGTACCTATTCCAAATCGGCAGCGCCTTCTCCATTGCTTTTGGAAAGTGCCACTCGCCAGTCTTGTGAGGTAGGTAATTTGCATCGCCATTCAGTTGCAAAGCGAGCTCATAATCGGCAATAAGCTGTATTATAACATGGTCAATATTGAACTTCTCGATGTCTTCTTTAGTCCATTTATCATGAAGCCCAGGGTGCTCAAAGAACCAGTGGAGTGCCTCGTGCCACAGGTAAACCGTAGTGTAATTCGGCCACAGGTCGTTCATACCCCAGTTTACTGAAGGCACGCCGTTGACTGTTTCGATGACTTTTCCGCAGTTCAAACGAGGATGGGTTATGTATACGCTTATATTTTTGTCCAGATCGAGGCCGGTGAGTGCTTCGACTGTCGCCTTCGTAGCATCGTAATTATTTTCCCATTGGGCCTTGCATTCCCTGGCACGCTCCAGCGTTTCCGATAATATCTTTGCGAAACGGGCATCCCGCTTCAACGAGGCGACGTAAGCCCTCATAACACCCGGGGCATCATTAAATGTATCTTCCCAATCGTGGTATCTTTCAAACGAGTATCCTATTCTTGTTTTATCCTTATTCGAGCCCAAAGTCACCAAATCAAAAATGGAGGGCGAAACGCTCTTCGCATGTTCATAAAATGAGAAAAGAAGAGGATCATTTTTCTCATAATAGATCGGGGCGCCTCGTATCTTGCCCAGGGTATGCATTATAAGGAAGTCTTCGTTCACTTCGAAGTCGAGCGAAACGCCTCTGGTTACTGCTTTGGCTATGGTAACTATATTCTCATCCCTATAGTTTTCCACTACGGAAATATTTATGCCTATCGGCAGTTTTCCATCATGGAAAAGTCATAAATATTTCCTAAACGGTATTACTCTTCGCGTGATTCGATTGCCCACAAGAGATTTTCAGGTCGAGCTGGAGAAAGCAATGAAGAAGGAAACACCCAGACCGCAGACACACCAATTGGAAAACGCCATGATGCTTATACTTGCGCCCAACCACGAAGCACAAACCGCATGCGTATCTGTCGCATTTCCATATGGCGATATGAATAGTATGCAAAAATGGGGGCTTCCGACAACGCACTTTTTGGAACACATGTTCCGTAAGGGCACAACCACACGTAGCGTACACCAGATGCTAGACGAACTCGATTGGATGGCGGACGAACACAATGCATTCACTGCAGGGGAAATGATGCAGTATTTTCAGACCGCAGACAGCAGCGAGCTTCCATCTGCGATAGCGATCCTTGCAGATCAGGTGCAAAATTCAACTATAGCTCCAGAAAGGCTAGCATTGGAATACGGGCCAATCACACAGGAGTATGCAAGGAAGTTAGATAGCCCCACATATCCATCGACCTTGAGATTCTCTTCAGAGCTTTATGGCGACCACCCTGCTGGGAGGAGGTGCGCCTTTACCGAAGAGGAGGTAAGAAGAATCACCAGGGAGATTTTGCTCGAAGCAAAAGAAACAATGTGCAAACCAGATAAATGCGCCCTTATTGTCTATGGGGATTTCAATCCAGACGAAGCAATAAGCGCAGCCAGGGAAAGCTTCGAAGGTTTTACAGGCAAAAGCACGGCACCAGAGATACCAGAGGCACCTTTGGCGCAGGAGCACAAGGAAGTACTGGTCGAGAACGAGAAGATTAAAAGGGCACTACTATGGGTGGGTGTAAAAAAACCGACCTCGAAGAACATGCCGGATCTGGACGTGGTATCTTTTCAGATTGGGAGAGCCGTACTGAGCAGGAAATTGCTTTTCGCGCTCCGGACCGACTCCGGGCTTACGTACGGAGTCAGCGTCGGTGGCAGCGGCAGCAAATGTTATGCATATACAGAAATAACAACCGATACCAAACCCGATGATCTGGAAGCCGGAAAGAGTGTGCTTACCGATGTTTTAAGAAAGGTGGCCGATGGCGAGATAAGCGAAGACGATGTCGCACTCGCAAAATACAGGGCAGCCAGGGCTGAAAGGCTTTCGGTGCACGAAGTGATAACAAAGGCACACGGACTTGCTTTTGATGCGCTGCATTTTAACAAGCCAAACGCAGCTGCGGACTACTTGCCAAACCTGCGCAAAGTAACGCTCGATGGCGTAAGGGCCGCATTACAGAAGTATATGGACCCTGACAAAGCGCTCGTCCTCACCACCGTCCCAAAAAGGAGAAACTGATCACCTAAGCCTTCTTGCGATGGTAGTGCAAATAATCCTTGTTACTGGTATCTCGCCTTTGATGTACCTATTTATCTTGCGAAGCCTGTCTGCTTTGCCGTCGAATATCGGAGCAAAGAATATCTTCTCATAAAAGTACTTGAGCGCTTCCTCATCGCTGAAGACCCACTTGTACTTCAGGAGGTTTGTTGACTGCACTGCGAAGCCTGCTTTTCTCAATTTATCGTTTCTCTCCTTGATGCTCTCAAAATATTCCTCAATGTTCGGAAGGCCCCGCACTTCCGGATAGAGCTTCATAATCTCCCTATGGTCTCCCTTTATGCCCCTCAACATAACAAGATAGCCGCCATCGCTTAGAAGCCTGAAGGCCTCGCTCTCGTCAAAAGGCGAAAATCTTGAAGTTATCACATCGAAGTTACCATCGGGGAAATCTAACTTCTTCATGGAGTCCATCACGTAAGACTTTATGTTGCTCTTGCCTTTTGCATTTTCATTGAAGAGCTTTATCATGGCGGGCTCTACATCTATTGCAGCTATTTTCCCATAAAACCTAAAGAGGTCGTTCTTGAAGATTGTCTTCCCTGTGCCGGTTCCTAGATCCAGCAGCGAGGATGACCTGCTGCCAAAGCCTTTGACAGATTCATTGAAAACAAGATCGTACTCTATTTCGGGCTCGTAACTTATGCCCTCGCTCTGCCGCTTCCACCTCGCGTTAATCTGTTTTTCAGGATCCACGTTCCTACTTGTTAACATCGGTTTATAAGGTTTGCCGATAAAAATAGCGCGGGTGGGCGGCGACAAGAGAGTAGATGAACTGCTACTATAAGTGATGAGGACCGACACCCAAAAAGCATAATTTTAAATAAGATAAAGTTGTAATAGATTTCACCAGACAGACTACTTGTTTAGCAATAGCGATGTGTTAGAATGGCAGGAAATTACGATATCATAGTTGCAGGAGCCGGAATGTCGGGTTCTCTCGCGGCGGCCGGTGCGGCGAAGAGGGGCCATAAGGTACTTCTTCTTGACAAGAACAAACCCGAAGAGCCCGGGAAGAAGACGAATTGGGGATGGGTATGCGGAGATGCCGTCGCAACATCACATCTGGATTTCGTAAGCAGGCACATCGGCCTAAACTTCGGGAAACCGGAGCTCGACGTGAGGGTAGATGGGGTAATCGCATATTCACCAGACATGCAGACGAAGATTAACTTCGATGGAGACGGCTATGTGCTTGACAGGCCGGAGTTCGAAAGGAAGACAAGGGACTACGCCATAAAGTCCGGAGCCGAATACATACCGCAGTTCGATGTGGAGGGCCCCATAATAGAAAACAATTACGTTGTCGGCGTTTTCGGAAAGGACAAGGACATGCGGCACACGGAATTCAGGGCAAAGGCAGTGGTTGACGCGCTCGGAGTCGCAACGACTCTGAGAAGGAGGCTGCCGGACGGCCAGTTTGTCGACAAAGTCGTAGACGTGGATGACCTGGAGTCGACGGGCAGATTCATATATGATTGTGAGGTGACGCAGGAAGACCCGAGATATTACGATCCCAAGAATGCGCTGATTCACCTCAACCAGAATATTTCACCAGGCGGCTACGGTTGGGTTTTTCCAAAAGCGCAGCACGGCAGAGTCAATATAGGAATTGGCGTTCAGAAATCGAGCCTTGAGATCCGAAATGCTAAGTTCGGGAAAAAGGATACGCTACACACACTGATTGACGAGTACGTACGATCGATTCCAAACCTGAAGAATCCGAAACTTTTCAACAAGGATAACAACGGGAAGGGGTACTGGTCGGTGGCGGTGAGAAGGAACATAGAGTGCCTGGTATTCAATGGCTATCTGGGGGCGGGCGATAGCATGGCGATGCCGAATCCGATCAGCGCGGGTGGCATAGGGCCCGCACTTGTCGCCGGTATCCTTTCGGGGGAGAATGCCGCAAAGGCTGTCGAGAACGGGGACGTCAGCACAAAAGGGCTCTGGCAATACAATGTAGATTTCAATAGCGAATATGGGAAGAAGATGGCAGCAATGGAAGCCTTCAGGGTCTACCTGCAGTCGCTCAACAACAATCTAATCAACTACGGAATGGCGAAGTTCCTGAGCAAGAAAGAGGCAGAGGATCTTGCCTATGGAAGAACTACGGAACTGAGTATGGTGTCAAAGATGATGATGGTCCTGCAAGGCGCCGCGAACATAAGCGCTTTCAAGAATCTGGTATATACCGTAAAGAAGATGAAGATGTTCAACGAGCTCTATGCGGAGTACCCGGCAACGCCGGAGGCCTTCCCGGCATGGAGGGAAAAAGTGTCAAAGGAGATTAAAGATTTCAAAGAGAAGTTCAAGCCAAACCCGATATGAGTGAATATATGGCAAAGACAGAAACTGCTATGGAAAAGTATACGAAGTTCGAAAGGGCGAGGATAGTCGGCGCCAGGGCATTGCAGCTAGCCTATGGCGCGCCGCCTCTGATAAAGGTGCCGGAGAAGATGGTAAACCCGATAGACTTGGCAGAGATGGAATTCGAAAAGGGTGTCATCCCAATAACAATCCTTAAATAAGATTGTTGGCTCATCCTAACTGTGCGCGAATGCCCAGTCCAATGTCCCCGACAATAGGAAAAGTGCTCGGCGTAGACGTTCAGCTGCACTGGACGTTCATCCTTCTAATCCTGTTCTCGCTCATATATCTTCCCTTGTTCATACTGATGGTATTTCTTTTCGGATCCGTGTTCATACACGAGCTGGCGCACGTCATTACCGCAAAGAACAATGGGATCAAGCCCAAAAGGGTAATCCTGTTTCCTCTTGGAGGGGCTACGGTCATGAACCTGGACGAAATAGAGCCGAGAGCTGGCCTCAGGATAGCGGTTTCCGGCCCGTTAATGAGCCTGTTCTTGGGGATGCTGAGCGCGGTCCTGATCGTGTACTCGCCTTTGGGACTAATCACACTGTCGCTCCAGCTCCTATTCGTGATAAACATAATATTGGGAGTAGGAAACCTGCTTCCCGCATTCCCACTAGACGGCGGAAGGGTCCTCAAGGACTATATCGAGAGGAAAAGGAGCCCGCTGAAAGCCACAGAGATAGCCGTCAGCGTCAGCAAGGTACTGATGATCCTTTTCGTTATCGGCACAGCAGTATGGGTATTCACTCTCAATCAAACGTTGCTATACAAGGAATTCGTAATACTCATAGACCTCTTCATAGCAATATACATTTATGGCGGCGCAAAAGCCGAGCTCCAGATGGCAAACGTAATAGAATACACGTCAAAGCTCAAAGTCAGGGACGCGGTGAACAGGAGCTTCATAAAGGTAAAGCCGACTACGACGCTCGACAGGCTCTACCATGCCCTGCTCAGGGTAAAGACGCACATCGTGCTCTACCAGATTGGTGACAAAGTATTCCTCGTATCGAGATATCTCGACGAATCGAAGAAGAGGAATGCGCCACTGGAGGAAAAGCCCGTAGCCGATTATGGCGTTGAGATACCTGTCATGGGCTACAACGAAAAACTCTCAAGGGCTGTGGAGGAAATGGAAATGAATGAAACCGGCATCATAGCAGTGAAAAAGAACAAGAAGCTCGCGGGCGTACTGTTGCAGCAGCACATAGACTCCTTGGTTGCGCTCCACATGCAGCAATCGAACATAAAGAAGCGCCTCGGCGGCGCTCATTAGCGTTTTACGTCACGAGTCCCAGCGTATTTTGACAATAATCAGTATTTTCGCGTCATGCGCACATAAGCTTTAAGTATTCGGGCGATAAAATTATCAAGAGCGAAAACCCCACTGTCTAGCCTATGGCTTGACCGGTGAAATCAATGGCAAGAATAGAAGCGGAACTGAAAACGGATCTGGACCACAACCTGAACCTCAAGGAGGAGCACGTCATAGTCTCCGGCGGGAAGCTCACGGTCCTCGAAGGCAAGAGGGAAATAGACAGCCGCAGGCTTGACCAGATAGAAAAGGCACACGTGGAATCGGGTTTTGGCATAAACAAGCTGCTACTGAAGATGAAGCAGGGCGAGGAGCTGGAGTTCTGCTACTTCACGAAAGCGAGGTCCGCGAACTTCGGAAAACTTGCCGAAGGCATAAACGATTACTTCTCGAAAGGCAGGACCACGAAACTGGCATTCCAAAAAGAGAAGACGGAGCGCATCCTAAGAGTGCACACCCTGTTCTGGCTTTATGCTTTCGGAAGGAAATACAGGGCAACATTGCTTTTCGGCTTGGCAATTTCGCTGATTGTGGCGCTGGTGAACTTGGTGCCGCCATACCTGCTCAGCGTGCTTATTGACAGCGTGATACTCGCGCAGAGCCCGTCGCCATCGCTGTTCCCGCTGATAATAGCAGCGCTGTTTGGCTCTTATGCGACAGCTATGCTATTGTCTATACTACAGAGCCTGCTGCTGAACGGTACCGGTTTCAAGATAATAACTGACATGAGGAACAAGCTGTTCGCGCATGTAGTGAAGCTGCCGCCGACGTTCATAGACAACATGTCCACCGGGAGGATAATATCAAGGCTTATAGGCGACGCCGGCAACACGCAATGGCTCATGGTGCAGGGCCTTCCTACAGTGGTGACTAATTCGCTCACCCTGCTAGGGATAGGCATCATTCTGTTCGTAATGTTCCCGGCTTTGGCCGTGTACGTGCTGGTTCCGGTGCCGTTTGTCATATGGCTCATATTCAGATATAACAGAAAAGCCGACACGATGTACTTTAGGAACTGGAGGAGGAGCGCCGACATGACCTCCGCAATATCGGATACAGTGCCCAACTACGCAATCGTCAAGGCCGCATCAAAGGAAAGGGCGGAAAGCGAGAAGTTCCAAGCGACAACTGGCAAATACTTCAGCTCCCAGATGGACCTGACGAAGCTCAATCTTAATTGGCAAATCATCGGCTTCTCTACTTCGCTAGCAACGCTCATGATTTGGTGGGTGGGCGGCCACCTTGTAATAGGCGGGGTTCTCCAATTAGGAGTGGTCACCGCCTTCATAGCATATCTTTCAATGTTCTACGGGCCCATAAACAACCTGGGTGATACTATACCATTTGTCCTGCAGTCAATAACGTCCGGCCAGAGGCTAAGGGAGATACTGGATCAGGAGGTGCCTGCGCTGAAGCACAGGGCGCAGCACATGGAAAAGCCAAAGGGCGACATAAAATTCAGCAATGTCGCATTCGAGTACACGCATCCATTCCCGACTATAAAAGGCGTGAACATCAAGATAAAGCACGGCTCAAAAGCCGTCCTAGTGGGCAAAAGCGGCTCGGGTAAGACCACGCTCGCGAAGCTGCTGCTTAGGATGTACGAACTCAACGACGGAAAAATAACCATAGGCGGCAAGGACATCGCGAAATTCGGGCTCGACTACCTAAGGCACGGCATAGCGTATGTGCCGCAGGAAGCCGTACTGTTCGACGAAAGCGTAGCCTACAACGTCGGATACTATTCGCCCACAGAGCCGGATCCACTGGAAATAATGCTTGTCTGTGCCGATGCGTCGATACACAACGAGGTAATGCGTATGCCGTTGAGGTACGATACAACGATAGGCGAACGCGGTTACGCGCTCTCGGGGGGCCAGAGGCAAAGATTGTCGATAGCGCGGGGCATGCTGACCGATCCGAACATAGTGGTGCTTGACGAGGTCACCTCCAATCTTGACGCGATAAACGCAAGCGAAGTCGAAGGGACCATGTCGCACTTCACGAAGCACAGGACCTCCATATCGATAACGCATGACGCGAAAGAGATAATGGGTGCGGATTATGTGGTAGTGATGGATAACGGCATGGTCATCGAGCAGGGTGCCCCAAAGGAACTTCTTAAAAAGAAGGGCAAGCTCTCAAAGTTAATGAGGACAAAGGCTCACAGGTCGAAGAGGGAGTTCGAAAGGCCATCCACGAACAAGGTCGCGAGGTTCATAGCTAGCGCTTCGCACATAAAGGTGTCAAAGGGGAGCAGGCCGAGCCTGATAAACGTATCATATAAACACAGCGATTTCAAGGACCTAATGCCGACACTTCCATTCCCGATAACACATCCGAACATAGTGGTGTTCAACGACAAGGAGGGCAAGCCCATGTTATTGACAAACGATACTCAAAAGCTCCCCGGCGAGCAATACGAGATACTGAATGCCACGCTCAATGTCACCAACTTCAAGCTGAAGATACTCCAGATCACAAAAGTCACGATAAACGGTGACGGAATAGACTGGTTCGTGAAGACCGATAGGGGGAAGAAGAAGGTGACTACGGGCTACAGGAGGAGCATAAGGGACCTTGGCAGGAAGTTTGTCCTTCAGGACTACGAAGGCTCGGTCTTCGAAGCCGATAGGGGCGATCTCGACGAAAGGAGCAACA